>DEQC01000049.1 GCA_002359055.1 Flavobacteriales bacterium UBA3376
CAATTTCTATTTGCTAATTTAAACAAAAAGTCAATAAAAATCGAAGATTCACGAATCCTTAAAATAAAAATATAAACTCATTCGTAATTGGCTTTTGCGCATTACGAAGCACAAACTTTCAACTTAGACGGAACTCCGCTCTTTTGCCAAACTGCTGTTGTGCAACGTTTTTATTTCACTAATTTTATACAATACCTCATTTAAGTCATAACCTTTTTTTACATAAATCAAGTGACAATTATTCTTTTCGCAGAGTTGCTTTTTCCTTTCATCCCTTTCAACTGTTTTTTCAAAAGCTTCTTGGCCTCCAAAAAAATCAATTGGTTCATAGTGTTGTGCTCCTTGATATTCAATTGCAATTTTGTATTCTGTAAAATAAATATCCAAGTGCTGACGACCAAGCCATTTGGGCGAAGCGTGATGAATTACTTCATCTTCGCTAAAATGATTTGAAATTTTGTAGAATAGTTCAGTTTCGCTAATCCAACCTTCACCTACTTTAGGCATTCCAATTGATTCCCTGTAGCTGTCTTCCGCGTTTTTTAGAATTACCCTAAACTGGTTAAGGATTGCCTTTTCTACAATATGAGGGATGCCGATATGAAATTTTGCTCCTTTTTGAGAATTATCTATTTTTTTGTAGAACTCATACTCCGATTCCGATATAAAGAAATCTTTGTAAAACTCTTGGTTTTCGGTCAATGGTTTCCCGTCTTTAAGAAATAAATCAAAAAATGGCTTTCCTTTATCCTCAACATACTTATCTATTTCGGTTGTCGCATACGACTTTATTTCTTGAATATTATCTTGACCAAAATCAGTTAAATGGGTATATCCTCCTAACATTGACAAAAGGTCGCCATCAACTAATTGTCTTTGAAGTCTAGATTCATATTTCACGATTGTACTTATTGGGATGTATCCATTTCTACGTCTAAAGTACCAAGCCTTTTCAAAATCTTTGTGATATTCAAGTTTTTGGATGATTGCTGTATTTGTATAACCTTTTGTCTTTGGGTAGTATTTTTCAAGATTTTTAAAATGCCTTAAAAGATTGTCGATTTCCAAACTGTTATTCTCTACTAAATCATATAGTAAGATGAAAGAGTAATTGTCATTACCCTTTAAATCTATGTACTCACCCTTTAAAAAATGTTGTTTAAACTGTTTATAAAAATGCTTTTGGTCTAAATCACACTCTGTAATTTCCTTGAATGAATGGATATATTTGTGTTTCCAAAATGGGATATGCCCATCAAAGGTTTTAAGTCCTAATTGATTTTTGGGAATTGCTTTAATTCTGCTTTTTGAATCGTTCCAAAACCGAACCTTTCCTTTTACTTCAATATTTGAAATGTCTATTTCATTTTCTAGTCGTTTTGGAAGATAAAGGTCTCCACCTACATACTTTAGAGAACCAAGTGATTTTATAGGCGTATCTCTTAAAGTTAACTTCCCGCCAACTCTTTTTAAGCTCCCTAGTTCTTTGATATTTGAATAACGTAATTGTAAATCACCACCAATTATTTCAAGTTTTTGTAATGAGGTTAAATTGGAATAAACTGTCCTAGAGGATATCCAAAAGTTACCTGTAACCTCTTTGAGGTTTCCAAGTTTTTCAATTGTTGATTCACTAAAACCTAAAGAGCCATTTATTTTTGTTATTTCTCCTAGGTTTTTTATGTACTCTCCTCGAATAACAATATCGCAAGCGATAGTGTTTAAATTGGCTATGCTTACAAGTTCATTGTTTGTGTATATGTTCGTTGGTTTTTCGTAAGCCATACTTTAAATTTATGCATAGTAGTTTTAAATCAGATTATTAATTTAATTTTACGACTATGAAACCAATTGATATTAATAAACATACTAAATTCTCTTTAGAACTCATTTTTTCTGAAGCAGATAAAATGGCAAATCAAATACTAAAGTCAATTTCTGAGAATAGAAATAAGTCCTTTGTGCTTTTTGCTCTGATTTCTTCATTATTTTCTTTTTCCTTTATTAAGCTAACAGAGCATCAATACATTTATTCTGTTTTGTTAATCGGAAGTTTAGTTAGCTGTGTCTTTATAAGGAAAAATCTCTTTCCAAGAAAAGTAAGTTTTAATGGTTCTTTACCTGAAAATATGATACACTCTTATTTTGATGAATTTGAGAATGAAAACCTTGATAAGGAATATTTAGCAACTCAGATTCAAAGCTACAACTTGGCTATGTCAAATAATAGAAATGAAATGCTGAAAATGGTGAGCAGATTCAAAAAATCAGTCATCTCTATGTTAATTACTTTTTTTCTTTTTGGTGTCGCTTTTCTTTTCCAATTTATTGAATGTCTGCCAACTTGATGTTGTGTTTGGTCTGGTAGTTCTTGGTTCAGATGAAGAACTTGATGAACTACTATTTTCGTTTGATGAATTACTTTCTTGTTTTGCCATAGATTATGTTTTTTTGTAAAACTTTAAAGATAATATTAATTAATAAACTAACAAAAAAATGACTGTTTACAGAGGTGATGCGTCTTCCAATTTCGAAGTGAAAAACATTCCGAGTCGATACGGATTCAAAGCTTTGTTCTTTACAAACAATCTGCAAGTGTCGAGAATGTATGCTCATCATTTGGCCCACGAGAAGAGAAACTGGAAAGGTGGAGCTGTTTATGAATTCAATATTCCGGAACCATCAAAAATTATTGACTTCAAGGATGAAGTCACCCATTCGCGAATTTTTCGAAATCTAATCTTTGATTTGCATAAGCAAGAAGTAAATTCAGCACTGATCACTAATTGCTTTGACTATCCAAAATTGACCGAAAATATAACAATTTTAAGCAGCGATATTGTAGTTGTCTTCGATTTTGAGTTGATAAATGATTATAAATTGATAGAATCAAATGTGATTTTATAGAGTTCAAAGGCTTTCATGTCAGCAGTTAGCTGAAATCAATTGTTTTTATTTGAAATTACTTATTCATAATAAAAACATTTTCTATGAAAGCAAAAATTTTAGAAATCATTTGTTCGGACAAAACAGATGAGAAAAAATTCGAAGAATTATACCCTTTATTCCTCGCAACACCCTATCACAATAAAGGTTTAGCTTTTCGATTGAACAGCCAAAGAGTCAATAAAACTACTTTTTCTATCCTGGTAAACGAATTGAAAAAACTCTATAAAATTAGTGATATTGAGATTTTTAAATTCAAAAATCAAGCGAATGAAAAAGTGATAGAATTGGAAGAAGAATGGACTTTAGAAGATGAACTAAAATCATTAGAGTTTAACTTGGAGCTCGGGCATTTTGTAACAGGCAAAAGAAATATTCCAAAAGAATATCACACTAAAGGCAAAGCGGTTGATTATCTGAATAGTCTATATGAAGATTCTAATGAAGATTCTAATGGAGCTGAAGATGATGAAGAGCAAAAAGGCTTTCGTGATGAATTCCCATTCTTGAATGATAAAGATTGTCCAGAGGAACTGAAAATTTTAGCTGCAGATAAAATCACAGCTTTCACTAAAGTTTCTGAAGGTCGCAAGACTTTGAAAGCAGTTGCTGATAAAGAAATTGAAATGACAGAAGAGGAAATTCAAGCTTTGACCAAAGAAATCACAGAAGCTGATGAAGAAAACGTATTGATCACTGATGAATTTTACCATTACCTAAAAACGAAAACTATTTTAGGAAATCACCCGATTTTCTTAGATAGAAAAATTCGTGAAAAGGTTGAGAAAATGACTGGTGAAGAGAAGTTAAAGCGTTTCGATACTTTGAAGAAAGGTATTTCGAGAGACAAAAAAGCTTTAGAAACAGCTGATGAAAGCAAGAAAGCTGATATACAAAAGCGTTTGGCTAAAAAAGAATCTGAACTCAATTTCATCAAAAAGTTGACGCAATAATTGAAGAAAAATAGATTTTTTGATTTTGATGCAAATGTTAGGGATAAAATGAATGATCAAGGTGCTAAACCTTTTGCTCATAAATACCTAATGTCTCATTATCAAAAACTGGAAAATATAAATAGGGATCTAAAGCGAGTGCCTGAAATAGAAGAATTCTTCTTCCTGCAAACAAGCAAGCAGTTCAACGCATTTACTTTTATCCCTTTTATTATAAAGCATGAAAATATTCGTGAGCTATACGCTTCTACTTATAGTATAAGTGTCCGAGTGGTTGAAAGTCTGATTGAATTGTATGACCAAGGTTTGGTTGAGAAAATTCAATTGTTGGTTTCAGATTCGCTGATTAAACGAAATCCGACAACGATCGATAAAATTGACAGTATGGCAAGAAATCGGGAAAATGTGAATTTGGATTTTACCTGGAATCATAGCAAGGTTACTTTGGCCAAAACTGACAATTCACACTTCATAATTGAAGGCAGTGGTAACTGGAGCGAGAATGCAGCGATTGAGCAATATATGTTCGCAAATTCTAAAGGTTTGTATGAATTTAGAAAACAAATATTTGATAAATGGTACCTGATATAATTAAAACAATTGAAGCTGAAGATTATGATGAAGTCTTTGATACAGGTTTGCACCTGGAGGAAGACCAATTGCAAATTATTGAACAAATGGCAGCTTGTAATTACACAGCTGAGTCGATTGCTATTTATCTGTCTTTGGATGTAGATACTTTTTTGGTTGAATTTGCAAATCAAGATTCGGAAGTGTATCGAAGATACCACAAAGGGCAATTGCAAACTGATTTCGAGATCAACAATTTATTGAGAACTGGAGCTCTGCAAGGAAATGTAACTCAAAATCAACTATTCGATAAACATAAAAGACAAATTAATATTGACAATTTGAAAAATAAGTTTTTTGGATGAGTAAAAAGCAAAACATACGTGGACTAAACATTGAAGATATTAGCCTGGAAGATATTTATGACTTCCTCGAATCGAGGGGCGAAAAGATGTCATCTGAGTTAGCCTATTATATGGAGCTTTTGGAAAAAGTCTATAACATGGACAATCGCCCAATGAAATTTGGGTCAAGGGATATCATCATCAAACATTTGATGAAATTCGAAAAGATATCTCGTTATTTGGCAAATAAAATTTACGATGATGCCATCGAGTACTTTTATTCAAATGTTTCAATTACCAAAGAAGCTCACAGAAATAGAATCGCAGACAGACACGAACGATTGATCAATATGGCAATCGGAATGATCGAAGATGTAAATGATGTGTTTAAATTACTCAAATCGAACAAAGATTTAATCGATATCCTGGATCTAAATAAAGAGGACGAATTCCTAATGGAAGATTCGGACTTCTTAAAGCCTTTCCAAATTTTGTCCATGGATGCAGAACAGCTTCAATTACCTACTCGAGTGGATAGAAAGAAATTGGAGGAATGGGTGAAAGAACTTCCAGAGCTGACCGAGGGCGAAAAAGATTTAATTCTACAAGAATCATTGATCAAACCTTTAAAATTATTCCCAGACGAACATGAAAACATCCGTAAATCTAACTAAGAACGAAGAACATATCAATGCAAGTTACGCATCCTGGGTAAAAATGGCAATCGAAATGATAAAGCCAAAGGATTTGTATTTAGTGGCTGGACGTGCCATGGCAAAAACGACCGACATTCAAGCGAGTCGTTTCAAGGAAATTTCCTATGATATGCAGCACGCTTGGTTTGCTTGGGCGGCTACTACTTACATGGATGCAATTGATAATATAGTTCCTTCATTAATTGAAGGTTTGGAGCGTCAAGGTTGGGTCGAGGGTAAACATTTCGTTACTGATGTTCAGCCACCAAGGCATTTCCTGAAACCTTACAAATCACCGAAATCGTACAAACACACGATTTCAACTTTCCTTGGAACATTTACTCAAATTGTGAGTATGGATCAAGTAACGAGTGCAGCAGGTGGTTCATTCCAACATCTATTTGTCGACGAAGCTAAAAACACTCCAGATAAGCGAATTAAAAAGCTTTTTCCTGCAATTCGTGGAGGTGATTACTTGCAATTTGGTCGATCGATTTATTACCGTGGTCGAACGATGACAACGGATATGCCCAACTTGACAGAAAATGAGTATGATTGGATCCTTACTTTAGAAAAAGAAATGGATGTTGAGCAGATGCGTAAAATTATGGAGGTTTTCTTAGTGCTAAACGATTATCGAATCAAGTTCCAGGAGGCATATGTAAAGAAAGATGTAAATGCGTTGAGACGTTTGCGAAAAAATATAATTCGTTGGAAGTCGAATTATCACAGAGCGAGAAAAGATTCATCGCTTTTCTTAGTTGCTTCAACTTTTGCAAACGTTGATATTCTCACTCAGGGTTATTTTGAAGAAGTTTTAGCATCTGAAGGACCATTTTCTTTCCGAACGACAATCGTTTCGCTAAAACCTACGATTAGCAAAGGAGATAGATTTTACCAAAGCTTAGGCGAACACCATTTTTATGATGATGGAGTGAGAAAGGAATTTTACGATAACTTTAATTTAAGAGACAATATCAAAGCAACTTCAGAAGCTTTGCGTTATGTTGATACGAATAAGAAATTAGAAATCGGTGTCGATTTTGGGAATATGTGTTCAGCAGTCGTTGGTCAGCCACGAGGTGCATATTATTATGTGTTAAAGAATTTTTACACCTTGGCACCGGAAGAGTTGCCAGAATTAGCCGAACAAATATTGAAATTCTTTAGAAATCATAAAGAGAAAGTTATCGACCTATACTATGACCGAACAGGAAACCAATACCAGCAAATCAATCGAGATTGGGCTTCAGACTTGAAACATCACATCGAATACGAAAATGATAAATCTACAGGTTGGAAGGTTAATTTACGTTCAAGAGATCAAGGAAATATCGAACAAGCTGAGGAATACAAGTTCATGCTAAAGCTGATGGGTGAAACTGTGGATGGGTTGCCAAAATTGAAAATCGATAAATACCAGGCAAAAGAGCTGAAATCTTCATTAGAATTGGCAAAGGTTAAAATAAATAGAAACTCAAAAGGAAATACAGTCATTCAGAAAAATAAATCATCTGAGAAACTCCCATTGCACCAGTTGCCAATGTTCTCTACAAACTTTTCTGATGCTTTCAAATATTTATTGTGTCGTAGAACTTATTTAAATCAATCACTGCGACGCCGAAAATTGTATGTTGATTAAAATAAAAGCCGTCAAATCTGACGGCTTTTTCTTTTAAATCAATCCTTCATCTGCAAATGAATAATAATCATTATTTGGACTTAAAATCAAATGATCTAAAACTCTAATATCAAAATACTCTGCAGCTTTAGATAACTTTTCAGTTATTTTAATGTCAGCATGACTTGGTTTAAGTTGTCCAGATGGGTGATTATGTGCAACAATAATTGCTGTCGATAAAGTTTTTAATGCAAGGGATAAAATAATTCGAACATCGACCACTGTTTGCGTGATTCCTCCGATGGATATAGTCTTATATCCATGTATAATATTTGAATTGTTTAGAAACAAAACTTTAAATTGTTCGTTGACACTTAAAGTATTTGCTTCCCAAATTTCTGTCAAGAATTTGTAAGCTTCATGTGATGAAGTAATTTTTCCAAAATTTTTCGGATAGTTGATGATTTGAATTTCGTTTACAAACATAATGAAGAGGTTTTAAAATAAATAATCATTAAAATCTGAAACTTCGTCGGTTTCTTGAATAAACAAGTCAGCTATGTATTCAGCTGTTTGCTCCAAAGTCAGTTTTGGAGCTTGTTGTTTCAATTCATTGAAACGCATTTGATCAAATACATGCGAGTATCCTCTTTTTGAGAGTGCTTTCAAAACACATTTAGAAAGTGTGTTAACTGTTCTTTTAGACTTGTACTTCTTAGTTTTTTCGAAAACTAAGCCTAAACTCAACTGATTTCTGTTTGTTTTTTTCATGATGATAAACTTTTTTAAATGAATATTAATTAGCCTTGTGGCTTATCTATTGCTAAAACAGTGAGTAGAGTTTTGATAAAAAGAGAATCGGGAAATCAAATGAGGAGTGTCTTTTAGAAACCTTATTTGATTTTTTTAGCGAAATAGCGAACTAAATTTGCAATGATATAAGCCTGGCTAATTCATTAAAAAAGCATCATGAACAAACAGAAGTTGATAGGCTTTGAAATTACGTCAAGTCGAAAAGATCATACTCGCTAATGTGTGAAAGCAAAAAAGAGCTGCATATTTAATTTAATACAAAATCAAGCGAATAACAAACAGCAATAGCTTAATTGTGCAAGAAATCGAGATTTAAACGATTATTAAAACCTTATTTTAATAAAACGAAATAATCAGCAACTACCAAGCAAATAAATCAAATGAAGCAAATGCTTCGAATGCTCGAAATTTGGGAGTTAAACATTTATATCAATCCTATTTATATCAAATATGAGGTATTCGCAAACTTGATAATGGAATTATTCTTCATTAAAAATATCGCTCCAGCACATACCATCTGAAACACTTGAAGCAAATGCTTCGTTTCCTAAAGCTCTGAGTTGATTTTTTCTTTTTTAATGATAATCATTTGCAGATGAACCGATTAAAAAGCCATCAGATTTGACACCTTATTAAGCACTCGAAAACAAAATCAAGCAAATGAAGCATTTGCTTCGATTGGTACAATTTTCATCCGAAAAAATGTAATTAATTGATTTCTAAACCCTTTGTAATTAGCACATGAAAGCATCGCAAAGAACCACCAACCAAATGAAGCATTTGCTTCGCTTGTTTAAATTAGTTTCAAAATTGATTTATTATAAAATCCATTTCCAAACGTTTAAAATGTTGATATATAAGGCTATGTAGGCTATTCCTAATTTAATCGAATCAAGACAAAGCAAATGAAGCATTTGCTTCGTATGTTTAAAAAAAAACATATTCTTTTTCTATTTTTCAGATATATATGGTCTGTAATTGCTTAGAAGATGATTTAAACCAAAAAAAAGCAAACAAAGCATTTGCTTCGTTGCTTCAAATCATACATATATATATATATTATTTATTTAAGTATTATTAATTATATAAATATATATCTATATTTTTTTTTAAATTTGTTTTTATTCATTTTCATGATGAATAGAAACTTTTTTAGGCTTTGAACTCACGTTCAAAGCTTTTTTTTTGCGTTTTTCCCAAAATTTAATTTTTTTCCGAAAAAAATAATATCTATTCTGAAAATCGATTTTTTTCAACTCTCTGAAAATCAACTCCAAAACCTTTTGCAAAAAACAAAAAAGGGAAAACGTGAAACGTTTTTCCCCGTGCCGCTCTCTCGCCAGAATGTCCTCTCAACCCCTTAAAATTTTTCGGAAATATGACACAACGCCTGAAAGCCTTTGCCGTAAAGGGTTTGCGGCTTTTTGTTTTTTCCGTTTTTCAAAAAATCAAAAAAATCGGAAAAGGCAACCAATGGATGTTTGCTGCTTGTCAGCACCTATCCAACCATTGGCTTGTAGGTTTGTGCCATCATGGAAATAACATTGAGAGACGCATACAACCGAATGAAGGAATTCACAAAGGAGGGCATCCCTTTCAGATTGGAGTACTTCACGATGTCAGGCAAACATAAAGTTTGCGAGAATGCAGTCGGCCGACACGGCTTTACGAAAAGACAAAGTAAACGTGCTCGATTCTTAATTGCATACACTGACACCAGAAGCAACCAACATAGACAGTTTCATAGAGCTTTAATCATATCAATAAACAATCAACGAATAAGATGAGTTTAAAACAGATCGATGAAAATATTTTCTTGCAAGAAGCCGATAGTGACTTCATAACTTTTGAAACAGGTGCAAAAGGAAGAGATGGAAATGATAAACAAAATGTAGTTAGCCCTACATCTAACTTTGCCTGGACTGAGGGTATCTCGAATCGTATGGACTCAGGCAAATATTATATTTTCCCTCATGGTGATGATAACCGACTACCGGAGCTAATCCGAAATATAGTCTATGCTAACAACATGGCACCTGGCTACCTTACACGCAAGTCCATGTTCCTGTGGGGAAACGGTATCAGGATGTACCGAGAAGTAGTTGAGAACAACGAGATAATAAGAGAAGTAGTAATAGATAACGAGGTACAGGATTGGCTTGAGTCGTTCGACTACGAGAATTATATCTTGAAGCTGATGGTTGACTATAACTTTTCAGAAGGTTGCTATACTAAGTTCATCATGGCTAAGAGCGGGCGCGTGAAGAAACCAATGTTTGCTGAATTAGAACACATATCAGTAAACAATGCAAGGTTAGCTGCTAAGTTAGATAAGACAGAACATAAGGACATCATAATGCCCACACACGTGGGCATAAGCGATAAGGGATTTAAGTTAAACAATAAGTTAAAAGCTTATCCTATCTTCAATAAAAGAAACCCATTCGCTAACAAACAATCTATTCTCTACTCTTGGTTTCCTGCTTTTGCTGTTAGTCATTACGCACTCCCGGACATATACGGGACGCTTGAATGGATAAAGCGTTCGTCATCCATTCCTTTAATCTTGAAGTACATGACCGAAAATGGTATAAACGTAAAGTACCATATAGAATCACCATCGATCTATTGGGAGCAAAAGGCTGATGAACTAAAGACCGAGTGTGAAAGAAAGGGAATAAAATACACAAGAAAAGTATTGTTGGATTATCGTAAAAGGCTTTTCAAAAAAATAGCTGATGTACTTTCAGGTTTAGAGAATGCGGGTAAGTTCTGGCACACGGTAAAGATTTACGATGATACAGGAACTGATCTTATAGAGGCAGGTTGGACAATAGAAGAAATTCCGCAGAACATAAAACAATTCATAGAAGCACAAATAATGATTGCCAATCGTGCTGATGCTTCTACATCCATTGGGTTGAACTTACACTCGGCACTAAGTGGATCGGGCGAAACAGGAAAATCAAACTCAGGTTCCGAACAGCTCTATGCTTCCAAAATTCATTTGGCGACTGGAGTAAGGATTCCTGAAATGATAATCTTCGAAGCTATCAATTACGCTTTGAAAGCAAATTTTCCTGAAAAGAAATTGAAGTTAGGGTTTTCTCATTCTCAAATCAAAAGAGAAGAGGAAGTGTCACCAGGTGATAGAATGAAAAATAACGCTGAACTATGAAACTAATATTTGATTTTGAAAATAATAAAGCCCAGGAAGAATTCAAAAATGTTCTTGGATTCATCGATGCACAGTTTGATGTCAATGCTTTGAAAATTGAACTTTACGACGCAACGACTGAGATTATTAAAATCATTGGAAACGAAACTTACGATTACATCGCTACTCTGTATGCAGATGATACAGCAGACGAAAAGGGAAAGTTCTTAATACTAAAAACACAATCGGTTCTCGCTCATGATGCTTACAGAAAATTTGCTCCGAAGTCCGATTTGGCTGTAAGCAACCAAGGCCGTGTGATGCGAATGGATGAACATCACAAGAGTCCATTCCCTTGGATGATTGCTGCACACAATGAAAGTTTGGAGCGAACATATTACAAGCAATTGGATTATTTGATTGAATTGCTTGACGAACAGAACCCTACTGTGGAAGCGAGTAAGAAGTGGAAAGATACTGATCACTACAAAAAATCATTTTCTGTATTGTTCAGAACGGCCGATGAATTCGGTGAATTCTTCAATATTTCGAGCCGCTATCTTCTCATGAAGTTGAGCCCAGGAATCAAATTGGCTTTGGAAAATGAGATTAAACCTGTGGTAGGTGCCGATGAATTGAAAGCTTACCTGGATGAATTGACTGAGGGACAAGTGAGCGACGAACGTGTGATACACGAAATCAAAGCTGCAGCTGCATACTCAGCTTTGAGTTGGGGTGTCAAAAGAATGAGTGCGACTTTGTTTCCTGAAGGAGTTTTGCAATCCTACTTGGCAAACTCATTAGACGAAAAGCAACCACCTGATAAAAATGAAATTGGCGTTCTCGCTCATGTTTTCGAACAAGATGCAAAGAGAGCTTTGATTCGACTCGAGCGATTGTTTGTCGAAGAATTGGAGGGTGAAGAGTATGATCCATTCGAAATTAATATTGATCAAAATGATAAATTTATTGACACATGAAAAAAATTATCAACTTTTTTAAAAACATTTTCTTTTTCTTTTCTCGTAGGAAAAAGTTAAAAGAACTGGACGAAATCCAAGCAAGGCTTGAATTAGCTGTTATTAGACAGGAAAGAAGAAAAAATAGATTGAGAATGCGTATCATTTGGCATTTCAACCGACAATTTATGTCGCATTCAAAATATATCAAGGCACGAGGCAAGTCTGCTCATCATATTAAAGTTGAATGTGAAAAGAAGTTTGGCGAAAAAATGAAAGAGGTTGGATTGAAGTTAAATGATAAACTGGAATTGGTATGAAACATTTCACCATCATAGAATTGGATAAGGATTTTTCAATTCCGGAAAGTTTGAGCGAATGCAATCAAGAGCAATATATAGACGCTAATCGATTCATATTTGCTTATCAAAATGGTTTTATAGATGAAAACCAGTTCAAATCTTTGATGGTTACTTCTTTTTTAGGAATAGATCTAAGCAATATTGAAGATGAAATGCTTTCTAAAGCTTTTCGAAATATAGCTTTTCTCTCTCAATACATCATGAACTTTTTCGATGAAAGGGTTAATGATGAAGGTGGCAAAGAGTACATTCTGAAATTAGAATTCACTCACAATCCAATGAAGAAATTGTATATCAACGGCGTACAATGGATAGGCCCTGATGATGGATTTAGAGATTTGAGCTTTGGAAAGTACGTTGAAGCTTTGGGTTTGTTTTTGGATTATGCAAAGTTCCAGGAACTCGATACTTTGATCAAATTATTCAAAGTTTTGTATCGTCCACAATTAGATAAAATCGTTCCGATCTATTTCAAGAACTTTAAACATGTCGATATAGGAATTCTCTACGGAGTTTACCACCTTTTCGCAGCTGTGCATTCTTACATCTGTTCCAGCTCTGTGTATTACAACGGTGTCGAAATCGATATGAGTATAATTTTCGAAGAATCGGAGGATACTGTAAAATCCGAAATTCCAGGGCTTGGTCTAAAATCGGTTTTGTTCGATATAGCCGAATCTGGAGTTTTTGGCGATAAAAAAGCAGTGGAAGAAACCAACGTTTGGGAAATTCTATTCAGACTTTACGATTTGAAGAAGAAGGAAAAAGATATGAAAGCAAACGAAAAAAAGAAAAAGAAAATATGATATCACCAAAACGTTTGAGAGAATATCTCATAGAAATAAAAGACGAAATCACAGAAATTAATCGATGCCGATTGGTTATAGATGATTCGCAAGTGGTTGAGATTCTCAAATCAATGAGAAGTTCAGACAATCTTTTACTTTTGGGAGTGATACCTGAATATAATTCGGGAGCTTCACGAGATTTGGACAATATCAATTGGCAAACAGATACTGCATTTCTGGTTTTAAAGTATGTCAATTATTCAAGTCTAAGCGAAGAGGATGAAGCTAATGTTTGGGAGGAAACCTTCCAGGCGGCTAAAAAATTGCAAGAAAAAATACTTTACGATGCTGGAGCTGGTTCAAATACTTGTCCTGAATTGAGCAATATTATTGAGAGGTCTCTCGATATTAAACCAGTTTGGAAATTGGGAGGAACCAATGGGTACATTCTAACCGCAAGTTTTGAGTAATTATGAATCTATTAAAAAAACGAAAAGAGAACTATCAAAAAGTTTTGGAGGGACGATTCATTCGTTCGGTTCTTTTTGAACAATCGGTTGAAATATTGGAAGCACAGGAATTGCGAATGTTGAAATCGAAATTCAAAACTCGTGATTTTTATAACGATCGTAGCTTCCAGGTCAAAGATGACTCAACCGAACTGAAATTCTTAACTACGCACCGTTTTGTCGATATGTCGACACGTCGAACTAAAAAAGGAGAAGTTCGCCACAAAAAGTCTCACCCTATTTATAACCGAATTATTTACGGTCATTTATCGAATATTGTCCGTGAAATTTCTTTTGGATTTACAGATGCTGTTATCGAAGAAATGAAAAAGATGGACAAGTAATTTACTTGTCAGCACTTATTTAATAGTTGATAGCCATTTTTGCTACCAATGAGTACAAATGGCATTTTAATGGAAATCATTCGAGGAAAATGGTTTCTCGATTTCAACAAGGTCGAGTCATACTTGGATTTGGCCGATAACTTTTTGTCTGGACAAGTGATGCAGGAGAAACCGAAAATCGAAAGCGTTAGCTCGATGGTTGAAGTGTCTTCTTCGGGCAATGGTGCAAATCAGAAATTCGGAATCGTAAAAATGGCGGGCATATTGACAAGGTATGGCGGCGCTTGTTCTTATGGTACTGAGGATTATGCTCAGTTACTATATGATTCTCAAAAGAATTCTGATGGTACGGTTCTGATCATTGATGGTCCAGGTGGTTCGGTTTCGGCTATGTCGCCGATTTTCGAATTTGCTCGAGCCAAACAAAAACCAATTGCTGTAGTTATGGGAACGGCAGGTTCAGCCTCCTATTGGACAGCCGTCACACTCGGTGATAGGCTTTTCTTAGAAAATGCAATTACGTCAGAGGTTGGATCGATTGGCGTAATGATGACTTTGAGAGATTTCAGTGGCTACTTCGAAAAAAAGGGTATCAAAGAACACATACTGGTTTCTGATGAAACTCCAGATAAAAACAAACTTTTTGAACTGGTGAAGGAAGGAAAATATGATGAAGTGAAGAAAGAGCATTTGTCTCCATTGGCGATTGCGTTCCAAGATTCGGTTAGATTGAACCGACCAAACCTAATTGAAGAGCCTGGAGTACTGACAGGAAAAATGTTTATGCCAAAAGATGCCTTGAAATATGGAATGGCTGATGCCATTGGAAATGTAAACGAAGCTCTCGCATACTTAAAAGTTAAAAATGAATTAGAAAATTAAAACAAACGCGACATGAAATTGAATTTTAAAACCAAATTGAAGAAAACAATAGCGACTATCTATTCGCTATTAGCCATCACCGAGTTACCGGTGAAGGAAGGTAAATTGAACTTTAGCGCAGACCAGAAGAAAAAGTTAGAAGATGCTATAGGTCCAGATCTATATGCTTCTATGGTCTCTCAGATTGAAAAAGAGTTGAGTGAAGCTAAGAAAAACAACGAAGCTGAATTGGAAGCTGCTAAAGCTGAAATTTTAGCAGTGATGGAAGCAGGCGGTTTCTCCGAGGAGGAAAAAGAAGAAGTTTTGAACGCTGAGTCAACAGATGAATTGCAGGTTTCAGACAAACTGAAAGCAATGTCTGAACAGTACATCAAGCTCAAAGAAGAAATGGATGCTCAACAGAAAACAATTGAAGAATTGTTAAAGTCTGCAGAGGATGATATTGGAGAAGAAATTGATATGAAAAATAATTTAATGAACCACAGCAAAACGCATCTCTTCGGTTCTACTTTCGAATATGATGCATTTGAGAACAGACCATGGAACCAACGTTTACGCGATGGATCTAAAAGAGCGACAACCTTTAATGATACGGATTTACCTGTTTTAGCAGGTGATGCTCAGCATTTCATTCGAACAAATCCTGGAGTGATTACTTCATTGTTCGATGATTTCGAAGAGTTACCGTCTGGTTGGACGCCTATTACTGGAATAGAAGATCAGTACGCTGGTGCTTCTGTTGTTACTTCTGAAGTTTTACAAGGAAGATCTAAAGGTTGGAATCCTAAAGGGAAAATCAAGATTGCTGTTGAGCAAATGAAAGTTTATGCAAAGAAAATTGATAAAACTTTCGACGGTCAGCAGTTACAAACTTTAGAGAATACCTGGATTGCTAAGGTGAAGGACTTAGACGGTTCACACCCTTGGAAAATGTCGTTTATCTTCTGGGTACTTTCTGAACTCGTAAAGCAAACAAAGCTTGACGAAAGAAAAGCTATGATCAACGGTATTTATGCTCCAATTCCTGATGGTGACGGTGAGAAATTCGCTGGTGCAGCTGTAAATTCTCAAAATGGTCTGAGATGGTGGTTGTGGTATCATATTAATATCACTAAAAAAATTGTTCCTTTCAACGTTGGTAAGCCAGAGGTTGGAGGAATGGTGGATTATGTGAAAACAATGATTGAACGAATTCCAGAAACTGAGCGTAATGCTGAAGGTTTGGTTTTCAACTTATCTGACAAATGGTTTAAAGTTTACCAAGACGAAGCAGGACAGAAATACACTCACTTGTTCAATTCTGATCAAGGGAAATTGAGATATCAATTGCAGCATGTGATTGATTATCCAAACATCCGTTTCCAAGTATTGCGTGACTATACGAATACTGACCATATGTATATTACTAAAGAAGCAAATCATACGAAATTGGACTACAAACCAGAGGAAAAAGGTTTGTTGACTGTTACTCACGAAAAGCGTGATACTCACATATTCGGAGATTACAAGACTGGCTTTGGTTTCCAATTGGTTGGTGTAAAAGCAAAAGATGGTGAACCTCGTGATTTCAATAGACAGAAAATCTATTCAAATAATTTACCAATCTTTGATGATTCTATTTCAGCTCCATTCTATTTAGCTACTGATGGTGTGTTGAAAGTAAACTATCAGCACATGAAAGCGCATGAAACCTTCAACAGCGATATCACTTCGATTGAGCCAATGAACGAGGATTTGCCTTTCTACATGGATTTTAAAGGAAACATTTTGAGAATTACTGGAAATACCAATATGGATTCAGCGAAGAATGTTGTACACGGAAATAATATTTCCTTGACAGGTGGCACTTCTTTCAACTTGAAAAGTGGTGGAACACTTACACTTTACTGCCGTCCATCGGATGGGAAATTTGTAGAATTGAGCAGAACCACAGCTCCAGCGGTTGAGCCTGATGCAGGAACTGTAAACTTTGATGATGTAGTAATCGATGCAGCAGAAGGTGATACTTTCATCTTTGAAGGTTCTACTGATACTACTTTAGCAACTATCTTGAATGGTGTTCCTCAACAGGTGATTACTATCAAAGCTGAATCCGGAGCTAATGCTCTTACGATTGCTGGAGATGATATCAACGTAGGTGCGAACGCAGTGATTGACGATGCAACTAAAGAAATCAAATTGATGTATTTAGATGGTACTTGGTATGAAATCGAAAGAAACTTTTAATCTTAAAAAACAGAACAATGACATTTAGATTAAGTGCACCCCGACCAAAAAGAAATAGCCCTGGGGCGGCTAAAAATGGAAGACCTATGTTGACTATCGTTGCAACTGAAGATATATCTGTTTGGCCATCGAGAATGGATGGCTCTGTGCTGATGTATGGTGATTTTGTGATGAAAGATGCTGCGAAAATGCACCAGTTTTATGGTACTGTTTCAACGCAAGACGCATCGTTTGAAAGTGAGGGCGAGGAAGATGCTTTAGTGATTCCTCACAATTATGTGGTTGAACATCCAGGCGATGATGTAGATAGTGAAAACTTTATGCAGTCATGGTTTGGCGTTCCGTGTATTATCATAGAAGATTATTGCGATGGTTCATTGCCAAAAGTTTATGGAACTGATTGTGCACCGCTTTCGTTGCAACTTGGATTTATCCGAAACAACGAAAAGACAGCATATACGATGACTTTCAATTCGTTCGGACGTACGAACTTGTTGCCCGGTCGTTATCAGGGTAACTTTAGCTTTGCTGAACCTTTCGATGTTGCAGACAACGAAGCAATTGCTTTAGATAAGTCAAACGGTCATCAGTATAAATTAGCTCCTGGAACTGGAGTTGCTATCGATTTTGCTTCAAATAATTTCGAACACTTCGATAATGTAACGTTGATTGGTTCGGGTGGTGCTACTCCTGATACTTTGGCTGGATCGACTGACCTCATTTTGACAGGTACTTGGACAGCTCTTGATGGTGCTACTTTGAGCTTGAAAGTATTCGATACAGTTTCAGGCAAAATTTTAATTGAACAAAAAAGAACTTAGGTAGTAGGTTAGTTTTTCTCATGTGTACCCGAGTGAATAGTATATTTGCTCGGGTTTTTTTATCTTTGAAAAGAAAAGAAAATATAAAATGTGTCAAATTTTATACATTTTGTGTAAAATTTGTTATATTTGCCTTGCTAACGAATTCAATTTTTCATGTTGCAAGGCTATAGTATAAGCAGGCAAAGGGTTGAAAGTACCCAGGCATTTCAACTTAGTTGAATTCGTTAGCGGTGACCTGCTTCTTTTTATTAATTCAAAATTTTTGACAAATGACGCTAACGATTGCCAAAAACAAGACCGAAGAAACTGAATTTAAAGTTTCTATTATTGAACCTAAGCCTTTCAGCATGCCGCTGAAAGTGGAATCCTCGGAAGAGATTTATGAAACTGTAATAGGGCTTTGCGAACTTTATGAGTTTGGCAGGAAGTCCAGGTGTGCTTCTCTCAAGCCACATTTGAAGTCAACTGCTAAGTTGATCGAAAAGCTTACTCCTCAACTAAGCTTTCATCAAATGTTGGAATTGAGCGAGCGTTTTCCAACCGATGAATAACTTTTATCGTAATTACCGAAATGTCATTAGCGACCAAGGGGTTGAGGTGGACGCAGGGGCATTATGGGAATTGGATAAAAAGACGGAAAAGCTCATTTTGATTGATGATGACGAATACATCACAGTTGATTATTCATCAGAAGAATTCTACTCGGTGTAAAAAAAACGGCTACTTATAAAGTGGCCGTTTTTTGGTGAGTTTAAGATAATTCATTGTAAAATGGATTTCAAATATAAACATTTTGCGTCAAATATTATACATTATGTAAATTTTCTGTTATATATTTGAAGTATGTATGAGAGAATTTCTACACAAAAATTTATTTGCTCGATCAAATTGCACTTTGATGGGCGATTTGATTTGCTAAAATTGACTGGAGATCTACCAAGAAAGGATCGAAGATTTTTCGAAACTATTCATTCAGGTAAACTGGACGAATCGAAAACTTATTTTTCAGTCGGTTCGTTTGCTTTTTCTGAAAATCTTCGAACTTCTCAAATGGGTAATGAGTTTTATGCGCAAGAGGCTAAGTTTAGATTTCCGTCAAATGATTCGCGTAGAGCTGAGAGAATTTCTTCTTTCCGAAAGGTGAAATTCCTCGAAATGATTTTGAACGATGGTAGTTCATTCGTCATGGGTCGTAATGATATTGATCAAAACACCAGACCTACCATCACAACTTCATCAAATTTTCATAGTACAGAAGTTGTTGTCAGGTCGGAGTCCATCCAACCTGTTATCAAGTTATCAGAAGGAGATGTTCCACCGATGGTTGGTTATGATTATACTTACAATTTCCCCCTTTCGTGAATCGTACACTCATCCCTGTTAATTTAAGGCCACATTTAGTTAGTTTCTTTTACCAACAGTTCGACTCATATGAAGTCGAGCTGTACGGTAAAAGAGTGAATGAGGTCAAAATTCATACTCGCTCGGTGTTGGGTCGATACATTCGCATGATGGTTTGTAGAATTGACAAACCTATTTTGAATTTCGAAACTAATTTTAATATTATTTTCTCGATCAACGACACCGAACGATCAAAAATATTTTCAACCGATAAATATAAATTTGTCGATGGTACCAAAACTTTTCTTTTTATTCCGGATTACTTCGAAAAGGACCTGAACGAACTTTTGCAAAAAGAATTCGAAACTTCTCTCTTTTATTTTATTGAAGGTTATCGAGCAAATAACGAATACGGAGCAATGCGTGAAGGTGCGAGATTGTTCATGGATCGATACGATTTGTACGAGCATGGCTATTCGTATGCTGCCATTGAACAAATTTACATGCGAGCAAAACGGAACAATAAAGCTTTTGTGAAGTTTTGCAGTCGTCCGAAATAGTTGTCAGCACTTAATTAAGCGTTTCGCGTCAAATTGCGGTCAAAGATTTTACTTATGCTAAATCCTTTTAATCCGCAAAATCCCGACTGGCTTCAGAAGTCGATTGGTGATCTGCAAACAGCTATCGAAATGAATGATGTGATTGGGGCATTCAAAGCAAATGCTTTGGTGCTGCAAAATTTGATTTCTAAAATCAATCCCGAATTGGTTTTAAGTACCGAATCGCAAATCATTTCTAATGCTATCAATGAGTTGAAGCAACTGATCGATAGCTTCATTGGCTTCAACATCTCTGAAAAATCACTTTCGAACGGTCAATCGTTTTTATTTCCTCCCATGAGCAAGGGTGAAGCTTTTGTTATTCGGATTTTTGAATACGATGGGTCAAGCCAAGAGGGCATACCAAGTCCAAACGGCGTGGTATGGTTAGGAGGTTATGGTGGCGTAGGCGTAGGCGATGGTAGCATGGTGATTTGTTTGGTCAATAATGCAGGTGGAACCTACAACGATGTAGGCCACAATTTCGCTATCATAAATCAAGGCAAAGATTCTGAAGTTATTTTCGTTGATGTTTTACCTGATGAAAACTTAGCGAGAACAGGTGTTATTTACGTACTGAACAGCAATAATGCCATGTACGTATGGGATGGTCAGTTAGGCGACTATGTACTAATCGGCGATGTGATTCCTGGTACTTTGATTTCAAATACAGAATTTAGAGATGAAAATAACAATGTTGTTATACCAGAGGCTAACAAGCTTTATCTCGACACGACAACTGAAGATTATTACAGGTGGGATGGGTCTGGATATGTGTTTTTAAATCAACCGTCTGATAGTGATATTATTTTCTATACGGAAGAATCAGAATCGGCGCAAGACGGCGAAGAAGGTAAACTGTATATTTCCATATTAACTGGAAAAATGAAGATATGGACTTCTGGAGCGTGGATGGACTTAAGTTTTAGCTTACATACAGAAGATTCGGAGATAGCATTTACAGGAGACGGTACGTTAGCGAATCCTTTAAAAGCGTCGATACCAAACACAGTAGAATTTAAATCAATTGACAGCTCGACTACTCCTCCAGATTTAGCTCAATTAAACGCATATGGAACTGACCGTGTGGACTTTCCGAATTTGGATAGAATTTATTTCTTGAATGGAGCAAAGTGGTGTTATATTGAAACAATAGCAGTTAGTTAAATGGAGTTATTAAAGACAAATACAGGTGAATTTTTAAAAGACTTAGACGGTAACTTATTAGTTACTGCAGGGATTCCGCCTATTATGCTGGAGCATGAGGACATTCAATTTCCGCCGAATTTAAATCTATCAGGATCTCTTAGAATCACAACTACAGGTACGAATACTGTTTATATAGATTTCGACGATGGTAGTCCTATATACTCACGTACTTTTTCAGGATTGACAATATTTCCCGTAAATGACCCCATACACATATACGCAGATAATTCGAGAAAGTTTGTAAAAATTTGGTTTGAATTTCCACAGAGAATAACTCAATTTTCCGCCCAGTGGTTATATTTAATTGGCAATTTCCCAACGGCAATAGGATTGTATGATTTGGATGATTTGACCTTCAGACAAACAAGATTTGACTATTTTCCAGCGGAATTTAGAGGAGGAATCTACCGAACATTAGCATTGGCAGATGTAACTCGAAGTACTATTAATCACATTCCAATGTGGATAACGCAATCAAGGGTACAGAACTTGATTTTAGGAGGAATGGACTTGTCTAATCCAACTACTTCAAACTTAGATAAGTTAATCAATATCCAAGGGTTAACAAATTTGGATTTATATACAACAGGATTTGATAATATCCCGTTCAACTTCAAAGACATTGCTACACTTCGATTGTTAGGATTAGGGAATAATCCATTTACGGAAATAACTCAAGAAATAAATGACTGTAAGCAACTAACAAGGCTTTCGATTGGTTATAGAGCTGGAGGTTGGTCAAGTCAAGGTAGCCCTTTATTCACGTCGTGGGGTGTTGGAATTGCGAACATGCCGAATCTACAAAGATTTGAGTGGGATAGTATGCCTAATGCTCCAACTACTCTTCCTACAGGGATTTTAACCGCTCCAAATTGTAAATCTCTTTGGTGTATAGGGGCTTACAGGACGCAAGTTAGAATAGATGAATTCGTAGAAAATTCCTTTGATTTGGTTGAAAGTGAAGCAAGTATGAGTGTTGGGAATACACTGCTTAGGAGAGTGAACTTTCAAATTGGAGCTATTAATTTTGCCAATAGTGCTTTTTTCAACCCACGCCCAACAGGAACATACCAAGCACCTGCAGGATACGTGCAAGGTTCAAATAACGGAACACCTGCAAGTCCTATGGAAATGATATATGTGTTAGTTAATCAATATGAATGGACGGTTACAGTGATTAACGAGGCAGGTAATGCCAACCAAACGTACGCACCTTAAAAATATAGATATGAAGATAGTAGTTTTTGTTAAAGACAAAGAAATAATTTCAGCTTTAGAGCATGAAGGAAATACTGAAATTATGAATGATAAAAGCAGTGTCTACATAGACACAGCAGAGAATCTGCTTTTAATCATGCCAATTTTGGGCGTTACAGATGTTTCGAAAATTGAATTTTTAATGCAATGAATATGTTGAAAATTAAAAAAATATTGATCGATAAATTAGCACACTTAGGTGCAGGTAATCTATTTGCTGTATCTGTAATTGTGTTTATGACTCTTTTAGGATTTAATGCAATCATTATAAATGTTGTGGCTTTTGTTGGTGGAATTCTACTTGGATTCTTTGTTGAATTCAAAGATCAAGAAGAAGGTAGGAGTGGAGATATGTATGATGCGTTGGCAACTGCACTTGGCTCTTTAATGGTCTTGTTAATGTATAACTTCTAAAAATGGTATTATGATAACGCAAAACGACGTTTTAAGTCATTACAAAAATACCCTCTATAAAATTATGAATGTACAAGCCATGTTAACGAGTGCCGTCATAACGACTTTTACTATATCCGCAACATTTCTTTCAAACAAGGATCTATTCGGGGTTTCTTTGATTTTTGTTTTTGTTGTATGTTTTTTTATGTCGTTTGATTGGCTGTTGGGGGTATTTGCCAATGTTGTAATCAAACGAGAAAAATTCGAAGCAAAGAAAATAGGATATACTATTATGAAGTTTATCACATTTTTCGCTTTCCTATTCTTTATAAAAACGGCAAAAGATGAATGGAGTGAAGGTTGGGCAAACGAAATGTTCCTAATTATTCAAACGTTCGTTTTGATATTGATAGGGCTTAGAGAATTCGTCAGTGTTGGCGAAAAAATGGAAGTTATTTGGGGGGATAAACCCTATTTATTCAAGCTGGTCGATGATCTATTTATTTCACTCGAAAAGCTTTTCAAAAGAAAAATTGATAATATAAATAAGTAACTATGATTAAAGTATTTGCACCAGAAAAAATAATTCTGGACGCTGGGCATCACTTGAAAGATCCCGGAGCTGTCCATAATGGAGTTACAGAATTCGAATTGATGCGAAACTTCAGACAGAAGTTAGCAGCACGATTGGCGAGACGTGGACACACTTTCATTGAAGATAAAGACCACGAAACGAACCGCCAATTTCAAAACAGGATTCGTCCACTTATGGAAACTGGAGACATTACGCTTTCATTTCATATGAATGCATCAGCGACCGGTTCAGCTTCAGGAACTGAAGCTTTCATAAGTAGAAACGCAGGTCGAGATTCGAAAGCAGCTGCACAAGAAATTGTTGATGGGCTTTCAAAAATTATGGGTATTCGAAATCGAGGAGTTAAGGTTGAATCACAATCGCAACATTCCAAGCTTGGAATTTTGAACATGCGAGGTTCAGCAGTACTAATTGAATTCGGATTTATAGAAAGAGATCTAAAAATCTTCTTAGAAAAAGAAGAAGAAATCCTCGATCTCATCGAAGGAATAGCAATTAAATACGACCGAAACAAATGAGGATCTTTATATTTATATCAATCTTAATCTTATTTGCATCATGTGTGACAAAACAAAAGAGTGTCGTAAAAGAAGAAATTACAAGCGAAACGACAGAGCGAGAAGCTTATGTCGGTGAGCTTAATTATGAAAGAAACACACACGCTTTAGACTTAAAAGATTTCACAACTATCTTTTCAAATCTAAATTGGAATTATAGCGGTGGGAATGATGACAGCTTTTCAATAGAAGTTAAGCAAACTGCAGATGGATACAAAGCCGAAATGAAAGGTACTGGAACAGCCGAGGGCAAAGTCGATTATCAATCAGAAATCGAAGCTCTCACGCAGCAATATCATGACCTTTATACCGAGTTCGAAGAATTCAAAAGCGACTATAAAAAAATAGATCATTCAAAAAGCAAAATATTAGAAAAGCAGAAAGAAGAGAAATCATCACCTTATTTATTTCCATTTATAATTGCTTTTATCCTTTTGTTAGGAATATTTATAGTCTATAATACATACGATTTGTAAAAACAACCCGAAAGCAGGTGAAAGCGCGAGTAGGGATTTTTTATACTCTTTTTTTTTTAGAATTAAAATAAATAACACTATTTAAGTGAAAATAATCAGCAAAACACTTTCATATATGAAAGTGTTTTTGTACTTTTACACTATCAAATTAATCAAAGTATAACAATTAAAATTAAAAATTATGAAAACGTACACAACAACAGAAATCGCAGAATTTAATTACACGGTAGATCATGCTTCTGCATTGCCATCAGGACATGGACACAAGGAAATCACAGTAACTATTGTTTCAGAAAACGGCAATAAAAAAGAATTCAAATCAATTACTTCTAATATGCCTGGCTATGATGATGCAATGGATTTAGAGGGGCAAGAAAAGTACGAAGCCTTGTTTGAACTAGTTGAGATAAATCTAGATGGTAAAATAGCCGAATGGCTTTATTTTGAAAATGACTAAATGAGAAACTGTTCGAAAGCAGTGGCTCAAATAAAAGAAAGCCACTCAATTGAGTGGCTTTCTTAATATCAAATTAATCTTAATCGTATAAACAATTAAAACTATGGCAAATTTCGACAATTCAGCCGATATGGCAAAGCAAATCATTTTTAAATATATAAAAGAGCGTATGGGAGAAATGCATATTTCTCAATATAAACTCTCAGTAGCTATCGGCGTAAGCGAATTGACGCTTATTAGAAACTTTAGAGGTGAAACAGAAATGTCAGTTTCTACTTTACTGAAAATATGTGGCGCTCTGGAACTACGCCCTTACCTCATCCCTGCCGAAATCGATGAAACTGAAATGAAGCGGATATTTTTTAATTAACGATTACACAATCTTCCGCAGAAGATTTATAATTTCTTTCCTTATTAAAGTTTAGCAAAATGAGAGCTTGTTAAAGCTCTCATTTAAATACAATTTGTTTTATTAGAAAACAATTGTATATTTGTCTAATTAATTAACTTATTTTGTTAATTAACAAATGAATAATTTTAAAATTTCTAAAAGAATTATTACAACTCTGATAATGTCGTAAAATAATTCTTTATTTTTTTTAAAATCCATAATATTGGTTTTTAAAATTAATATTTAATGACTTGGACTTTCCAAGCCATTTAGGACAAAGGCCAATTTGTCCTTAAAAAAAATAAAATTCAGGAGTGCTGTACAGCACTCTTTTTTTATTGTAATCAAATATAACTTTATTATTTGACGCCAATTTTATTCTTAAAAAAAGTTATTGATAATAAATGAACAAGTGAATTAAAGAACTTGAATCAAGATCATATTTTAATATTACCTAAAGTATTGAGAGAAGCTGCAGATTGGCTAAACGAAAATCATAGAGATAAATTATAGAATAGTCGAAAATACAGGGAGTTGAGAGAGAAATGATAAAAAAAGACAGCTAAAAAGCTGTCTTTTCATTGGATGGTTTGCGAATTCATTCCCACAACTTCTTAGCAATTTTCAATTTATGTTCTAAATCTCGAACTGCTTTTCTTGCATAAGCAATGTCGTAGGTGTGCTCTCTTGGTATAGTGCCATTCTTCAAACCTTCGTGTTTCTTTCTTGCAGCTTCCAATTTGAATTCGAAATATTCTATCGATTGTGGCATCGATAGATCAGTTTTGTTTGCTTGATTCTTCCAATACTCAGCTTTATGCTCATAGCTTTGTATCTTTTTGTATTCGTTCATTGCGTTTCTCATTCGTTTTGTGTTTCGCTCGATCAATGCTCGATGTCTTTTTTCTGAATGATGGCCTACTTTTATAGGTTCAGCAAGTGAAAGGAAGTCTTTTCCTTCATCAGCTTTTTCAATCCACTGATCTCCTCGTTTTTGTGCGTTGTCTGCAAAAGTTTGAAATCGTTCAGCTTTTTTCTTTGCGAATTCTCTTGAATCGAAACCATCGGCTCGAGTGATTGAATAGAAGTAATAGCCGTTTTTCTCATACATTAGGTTGTGAACGATACATTCATTTTCTTTACCTCTACGAGTGGTCACAATGATTTCTGCGCCTTTTTCATGCTTGTTTGGACATTTAGCTACATAAACGTTTGGGCAGTACTTAACGTAAGTGTTCTTGTCTGTTTTTTGTACATCTTGATTACTCATAATTTAAAATTTTAGAATTTACACAAGCCACTCTGGCTTATTTCATTGCACCAATTGAGCATTCAGCTGAACAGATAAAGGCACGGGAAATTTAAAAGAGAGTGTCTTTTAGAAACTCTTTTTAATTTTTATCTGTTTGGAATGCTCTAACTTTGCAATTAGAAATCCAGTCAAGAGGGCTTGGAGTTGATTATTCTTTTAAGTAAATTTGAATGTAAATCAAATAGTTATGTCAAAAACGCTTAAGAACCTGCAAGTTTTAAAAGATGCCCAAACATTGCTAAAGGCCAAATGCAAAGAAAAATATGCAGAAAGAGTTCAACCATTCATAGATATTATAGAAATGGTATCGAGAAATAGACAGGTGAATGAGTTCGAGGCTATACCGATTATTCAGACTTTGTCGATTTACGAACGCGAAGGAGCTGAACTATTTTTTGGAGCAGCACTGATGGAGATAGTGGAAGCGAAAAATTTGAAAGGAGTTACTAAAAATTAAGAATACACCATGAGAAAAACATTGTTGTTAGCATTGACTTTTTGTTTTATAGCTTGTGAAAAGAGCGAAACGCAAACGGAAACGACAAAGGAACTAACATTAGAAGAGAAGGTCGAGCAATTGTTTGAGGACCTGGAAAGCAAACGAAATAGAGAATTGAATGACATTCGCAAATTGGCAAATGCTGAAACACTTAGGTTTGATTTTATGCAATTGCAAAACCAAGTTGACAGCACACTTTCGATTCAAATGAAAGAAATAATTGATTCTTTAGAAGTTGAAATTGAAAAATTGGAAGTTGCGGTTTCCAGAATCAAGCCATCCAATGAAAATATTGAATCTTTATTTTCCTCTGTCAATGGATCACTTCCTTCAGCCGTTGATTTTGTAAAAAATAGAATGCACGATCCGAAATCGTTCAAGCATGTAGAAACAGGATGGAAAGTGCTTGATGATGGTTTACATGTGAGAATGAAATATAGAGGCAAAAATGCTATGGGTGCAACTGTTCTGGAGCAAATAGACTTAAAAACTGATTTCAAAGGAAATGTATTGCAACAGATGTAATTAGAACTTCATAATAGATAGAAAGCACAGCGTTTTGCTGTGCTTTCTTATTTATAGTTGTCAGCACTTATTCGAGGGTTTCGGTTCAAATTGCCAAGGTTAATCAATGACCATGGCAAAAAGACTTCGTAAAGAATATATATCTCTCGAAATCGCAGTTAATTCTTCTCCTGCTCAAAAAGCAATTTTAGACCTGGAGAAAGAGAATAGAAAGTTGGTAGGAACACAAACAGAGCTGTACACTACAATTAAACAACTGGAGGGTGAACAGAAGAAAATACGCCGTGCCTACGAGCGTACCAATACGCAATTAAAAAATGTTCGTGCCGAAAAAGAAAGAGTTAACACAAGTTATGAGGATGAGTTGCAAAAACTTAAAAGACTCGAAAATTCTTTAGGTCGAAATGAGCATGCTTACAAACAGCAAGAGCGAATTGTTAATCAACTTGGTCGCGAAAAAGCAAAGTTGACGACTCAAGAAGAAAAATTAGCTATTGCTGAAAATAAAATGTCCAGGCAATTAAAGGTTTCGAGTAGTCAAATTGGTAAACTTCGAAAGGATCATCGATTGCTCGGAAATGAAGTTCAGCAAAACAACATAAAAATTGATCAGTTGACAAAAGAGATGAGATTGAGCGATTTGACAACTGAACAATTAGCGAAAAAAGCAAAGCATCTAAGATTTGTTTTGAGCAAAATGGCAGATTCTCCAGCTCGTAGAAAACTAGCTGCTGAATTGGGAGAAGTCAATGCACAAATGTCTCGATTGAATGCTCAAGCGAATATCCAAAGGTTGACCTGGTCATCTGCAGCAAATTGGTTGAACAAGTATCAAACAATGCTCATTGGATTCGTGGCTACTGTCACAGGTGTGGTTTTTACCTTCCAAAGATGGATTGACTATTCGGGTTCATTATCCGACGCAATGGCTGACGTAATGAAAACCACCGGAATGACAAAAGAAAGCGTTGAGGATTTATTGAGGTCATTGAATAAATTGGACACTCGATCATCAAAATTAGACCTTCTGTCAATTGCTGAAGAGGGTGGACGTATTGGAATACGTGAGAATGAAATGGAAAGCTTTGTTGGAGTTATAGACAAAGCAGCAGTTGCCTTGGGAGACTCGTTCACCGGTGGCGTTTCTGAAGTTACATCTGTTCTGGGTCGTTTGCGTTTCTTGTTCCAGGAAACAGCAGATATGGGAGTTGAAGATGCCCTGAATGCAATTGGTTCAGCTTTGAACGAATTGGGATATTCGGGTGTTGCAACCGAAAAGAACATTGCCGAATTTGCTACGAGGTTAGGTTCTTTGCCGAATCAGTTGAAGCCATCGGTTGCAGAAGCTTTGGCACTTGGAGCGGCGTTCGAAGAATCGGGTATCAAAGCCGAGGTTTCATCCAGAGCTTATACTATATTCTTGAACAGAGCAGCAAAGAATACAGCCGAATTTGCAAAGGTGATGCGGATTTCTACGGAGGAAGCGGAGGAACTTCTTAATACCGATCCTGTTGAATTCTTCTTACAATTTGGTGAAGCACTGGGTAGTTCGAATGTTTCAGCAACTCAGATGTCGGCTATGCTCCAAGAAATGGGAATTAATGCAGATGGAGCTAATAAAATAGTTGGAGCGATTTCGAACAATACACAAAGATTTAGGGAACAAATCAATTTGGCCAACAAAGCAATGGCTGAAGGTACTTCATTGACCGATGAATTCAACGTAAAAAATAACACGCTTCAAGCAACTTTAGAGAAAATCAATAAAACATTGACTGGATGGTTTACTTCAGACACCATCATCAATTCATTGGAAGAGATCATTGTTTGGTTTGCGAAACTAATAGGTGCCACTGAAGATGCAGACGGTTCGGGTGAACGATGGAGAAATAATTTAATTCTTTTAGGTAAAATTATTTTAATTGTTGCAACTGGTATAGTTTCATACAATGGCGCTTTGAAGCTCAATGCTATTTGGTTGGCTCGTGCAAGACAACAGGGAGTGCTTTGGGCGGTTCAGTTACGTTTACAAAATGCTTTACTTCTTTTGCAAAATATACGAATTGGCATGGTCAATGTTGCACAGGCGTTGTTCAGAAGAGGAATAAGAGCTGCAATTGTAGAACTACGTGCAATGTCATTAGCTATGGGCGTTACTCCTTGGGCTGCATTTGCTGCAGGTATTGGAGTGGTTCTCGCTGCGTATCATCTTTTAATCAAATCGCAGGAGGATGTTATTACCAATGAGAAGATTTTGGGTGATGCTTTTTTAGAAGCTGAAAAGAGCATTCAAAGTCAAGTTAACGAAATCGAGCAACTGATGAAAGTTGCAAAAGACTTGAATGTAGAAGAAGAGAATAGAATCAAAGCAATCAATAGGCTAAATGAAATTATGCCTGGATACAACGATGCTTTGAGTTTAGAGAAAATTAACACTCTTGAAGCTGCATCGGCCGTCAAAGCTTATACTGAAGAATTGAGGAAGAATGCAAGGGTAAAAGCCTTGCAAAGTAAAATTGATGAACTCGAAAGAGAAAAACTGGATACAGAATCTAAAACTTCGAAAGATTATCGTAGTAGAACAGATAAAGTTTTCGATGGTTTGTGGGGTCTATTTGGCGTAGAAACCAATTATCATCAATCGGTCGATGACTTGGAAGAATCATTGAGGAATTCTTTTCCTGATATGTCAGAAAAAGATTTTGAAAAAGCTTTAAATTCTGCAATCAAACAATCTGGATTAGATAAAAAGGTTGAGGAACTTTCAGATATTGATTCTCAAATTGAATTTTTGCAAGATGAGTTAATCAAGTTGATGAAAGATGGTTCAGGACTTGGTGGAGATGTTGAATTGGAAGATTTCGACGTAACTCCAATTAAGCAGGATGATAAATCGAAGCAGGAAAGAGAAAGGAGAATTGAAGAGCTGAAGAGAGAGAATGAACGTCTGGCGAATGAATTATTGCAAATCCGAAGAAATATCGAAGATGCTCAATTCGCAGTCCTTGAAGATTCATTTGAAAAAGAATTAGATCTTTTAAATATACAGCACAAACGAAGAATCGAAGATTTAAAGGCTCAAATCGTTGACGAATCAGTCATCGAAGCTTTAGAACGTGAAAAAGCTAAACATAAAGGTGATAGAGAAAGGATTGCATTGATCGATGAAATGATTGCTAAAATTCATGAAAAGAATCTCGAATTGAATAATTCAATTCTGCAATCAGAAGTCACCCATCAGCATGCAGTTGGACGTTTGCATGTTCAATATGCACAGAAACGTTTGGATTCTTTACAGAAAGAAATTGAAGCTGCTCGAAAAGAAAGGGAAACTGCATATAATCAAGAACTTTTAGAGCTTGGAAGTTTTGAAGCTGTAAAAGAACGATTAGCCGAAACACTTTCGAAGAAAGAGTTGAGGAAAATAACTACTTGGGAGCAAGCAAAACAAGCACTTCGAAATGAATACAACGAACAAGCTTTAGAAGAAGAAATTGAGTTCAATCAGCGTTTGCTTGAAGAAATGCAGACAGCTTGGGAATTGGGAGCTTTCGGTGATTTCAACATCGAGCTGATGACCGAGGAAGAAAAACTCGCTTTCTTAGACACAATAGAAGAACTCAAAGCGAAATTGATTGAATTGGGCGTTGCGAAAGCTGACTTGCAATCGAACACTGTTGAAGGTTCAGGTGAAACTTACGGAATGGGCGGAGCGGGTGACATTCTCGGCATGACACCTGAAAACTGGTTGAAATTCTTTGAGAATATTCAAGATGGGATTTATGGCCTGGAAGAACTCGCTGCAACTGTTGGGCTGTTGCAAAGTGCGTTCAATCAATTCTTTCAATCACAAAATCAAGCGTATCAAAGAGATTTGCGAATGTTTGAAGGTGCTGTTCGTAAAAAGGAGGAAGCACTTCGAAAGCAACTCGATAATAACATAATTTCACAAGAGCAATATGATAGGGATTTAAAGAAACTCCAAGACAAAGCGGAGAAGCAAAGAGAGGAAATGCAGTATAAAGCTGCAATGCAACAATACAATCAGGACATTATGAATGCTATTTCAGGTACTGCATTGATGATTATAAACGCAGCGAAAACCGATCCATTCGTTCCTCTCGGTCTCGCAATGACTGGAGTTGCTGCAACTATGGGAGCAATGCAATTAGCAACCATCAAAAAGAATAAACCTATAAAAGGTTTTGAGGAAGGGTTTTATAAGAATTTTCCAGTTCAGAGAGAACAAGATGGGAAAATGTTCAATGCTAGTTTTGGTGGAAATGCTCGTTCGGGTGAAGTTCGAACGCCAACTGTTTTCATGGCAGGTGAAAATGGAGTTGAAATGATCCTGGACAACAAAACATACAAAACACTGCCATCCGATGTCGCCTATGGGCTACATCAGCACATTGCTCGAGTGAAAGGTTTTGAAAATGGAATGTATCCAAATTCTGGAGTTGATATCAATCTCGAGGAAGTAAGCGAAATGATTGCTCAAACGAACGAGCTGATGACTATTAATAATAGTTTGTTGTCTGCGATTTTGGAAAAAGATGAATATGCAAAATTAGTGATGGATTATGAAGCGATGCGTAAATTCAAAAGAGTAGAGGATGAGTATATAAGACATGTAAACAAAAACAAAGTATAAAATGTACGATCTATATAGCATTAACGATGTTTTCGCAAGAAAAAATATAAATGTGGTCTGCAATCAAATCATGACCGATTTGACCAATCAAGATTTTGCAGACTTCAACAATCATTTCGCATTGTCCGGAGATGCAGCTTTTCATTATGAAAATGCGACTACTGGACCAATTAAACAAATTCAATTTGTTACGGACGAAAGAGAGATATATTTACACATCGCTCGCAATCTGAAAAGAATTTGTCCAGGATTAAGTGAACTTTTCACTTACGAAGAGAAAATCATAGCAAAAATCGATGATGTGTATTTTGAGTTTTTTCTCAAAAGTAAGATTGATACCAAAGAGTTTAACCGAATTTATATCGAAGCGTAATGTCAATTATAATTAACAATAGTCAGCCATCCACTCCATCTTCACCCTTGACGCCTTTGTTCAGAGAATTCAAGGCACAAAAAGAATTGGTGAAGTCAATTGGTAAAGTCGGGGCAATTCCTCCAGGAACTGAAAAAGTGAAAGTTCAATTGGATAATTATTCTGATCATGAAATTTATAAAAATCATTCAAATTTTAGATTTGCATTTGAATTTTCGGGCGATGATTTTTTAGTGATTGATAATCTGGCCAAAGATGATCCAGTTTCAGGTTCTGAAATTGAGTTAGAATTTCAGTATTATAATTACTTTATATTAAATCAAGGGAATTATAATTCTGAATTTCATCTTTCAGTAATTGCCGATGATGCAGATTCAGAGGTAGTGCTAATAGATACTATCATAATTCAATTTGAATTGCAAATTGAAGGAAATGATTTGCAGTTGAGCGAATATGAATTCAACATTCATCATTACAAAAATACAGCTCCAGCTTTTACCAAAACATTGGATGTAACTTCGAACAACACCTGGACTTTGTTAAACCACGCGCAATTGAATCAGAACATCATTTTGATAAATGATAGTGATGAAGAATATTATTATGGTTCTGGAAATGAAAGTTTGGAATTGAAGCTTTCAAATCATATCAATGAGTTGGATGTTGGTTTCTACAACTTCAAATTATATTTCTATAGCAATACATTGTCTGCAGAGGTGAACATAAACATAATAGTATCAGAAACCGTTGGTGTTTTTTGGCATCCTGAAAGTTTGCATTTTGAAGCAATTCACAATGTACACGAAGCCGAAACGCAAACTTTGATAGTTTACGGCGAAACATCTGTATCAATTTTTGATTATGTGCCATGGCTTGGCGTTGAAGTAGAGCAAATTAATTCAATGGCCAATTTTATCAAAATACATTGCACTCCGATTGATTCGTTAAACTTATCGGAAGGGCTTTATGAAGATAAAATCCAATTGATCATTGATGGTGATCCCTACGAAGTGCCTGTCAGTTATTTAATCAATGGGGCTTGGAATGAAAATTACAAAGAGGATGTACATTTTACTAAGGACAATAAAGAAATCGAATTCTTCCATCAATCGACTGAAGAATCTTATTTGCATTTGACTGGAAAAATCAAAGTAAGGGATTTTGAAGGCAATGAAAAAAGCATCACCCGAGAATGGCAATTGGCATATTTAAATCAAAGAGCTCATTTCAACCTTGGCCGTGAATTAGATGATTATTTGCGATTAATCAAAACACCGGAAGGAATGATATTCGATTTAGAGTCAACGCCATTATTGCGATTTGCATATAAACCTTTATCGATTAAATTAAATGCGAGAGAAGTGAAATATGAAGATGAAACTACAACAGCATTGTATGAGTTACCATTCTTTTATTTTCTGCGTGGCCGTAAGCCATTGACCAATTGGCTAACGCATCAACCTGATATGCGAATTCGAGTAACGAGAAAGTCAAAAATACAATTGAACGTATTCAAACCGACTGGATACGTTGAACCAATTCAAATTAAAAGAAATGGTGAAGCTCATTCGCTGATATTTGTTAAACCATCTGAAAACTATTATCAATCAGGTTTCATGTATGCGACTTTGGATTTTTCGCGTTTTCATGAATTGGCAGCTGGTGAAGTGATAACAGCGATGTACAATGGCCGTTCAAAAACATTTATTGTCCTGGACGAAGAAGTAACATCGACAACGGTCTATTGGGTGAATCAATTTGAAATGATTGATTCGTTCGAATTCACCGGTAATTTCAGAATGCCATTGGATATTGAAAAAGATGTGACTGAAAGATTCGTCAACTGGAGGAAGTTCGTTGAACAAGTCGATTTGAGGAAATCGCAAAGTATAATCATTTCGACTGGCTGGATTTTCAAAGAAAATTTTGAAATAATCAATGATATCATTTCCTCTGGAAAAGCATTCATTGCAGGAAGGACTGTAAGTTCAGGGATGATCACTTCAAGAGAATGGATTGAGTTGGTGCCTGGCAATGCGAAATTGGTAGGATCAGATAGCAGAAAAGGCTTATACGAATACGAAGTTGAATTTATGATAAACAGGAAAAATGAAGATACTATTTACATGCGATGAATTCACGCTTGATTTGACAGGCAAGGAATTGAACTGGACAGAAGAAAATAGTTGGTTCAGCGATGACTTCATTCTTTCATCGACTTTTCCGTTTGATATTGAATATCATGAAAATGATTATTTTCTTCAGTTCAAAAATTACAACGACTTTAATTTAAAGACAAAGTTTGACGGGATTTTGCAAAGAGCTGACGG
>DEQC01000050.1 GCA_002359055.1 Flavobacteriales bacterium UBA3376
TACACTTTTTTTTTCTTTATTTGTTCAATCATGAAAACTTTAATTGAACATTTTCAAGAACATTGGTCCAAGCTCAATTTATCACCTGATAAAAAACTACTCATTGCTGTAAGCGGTGGAATTGATAGTATGGTACTTTGTGATTTATGCTTGAAATCGAAACTGCAGTTTTCCATAGCACATTGCAACTTTCAGTTGAGAGCTGAAGCTTCTGATTTGGATCAAAAGTTCATCGAAAACTATGCTGATCAAAATAAAATAGAGCTTTTCACCAAGCGTTTCGATGTTGAGCAATACAAAAGTGATAAGAACATTTCCACTCAGATGGCAGCGAGAGAATTGCGATATGATTGGTTTGAGGAATTGCTCAATGAACATTCGTTTGATTATTTATTGACAGCACATCATTTGAATGATTCTTTAGAAACATTTATCATCAATTTAACTCGTGGGACTGGGATTGGTGGATTGTTAGGAATAAAAGAAGTCAATCAGAAAATATTGAGGCCACTTCTACCCTTTTCTAAAATGCAAATTAGAAAATACGCCATTCAAAATCGATTGAAATGGAGAGTCGATCAATCGAATGCCTCATTGAATTATATTAGAAACAAAGTGAGACATCAAATTACTCCGATTTTAGAGGAACTACATCCAAGTTTTTTATCGAATTTCAATACGAGTATTGAAAATTTAAATGGTGATTGGCAATTGATTCAAAACCATATCGAATCGATTAAAAAAGATTTATTCAAACACACAGAAAATCAAATAGAAATTTCTATTGATGCGCTTAAACAATTAAATCCTCTGGATAATTATATCTTCCATTTGTTTAATAATTATGGTTTTAGATATCCAGCGGAAATAAAAAAACTGATTTACTCTGATCAAAATGGTGAAATTAAGTCTAAAAAATTCAGATTAATTAAAAATAGAAGCCAACTTATTTTAATATCCATAAATCAAGTCAGCATACCGGATGAAATCGAAATTAATGTCCCAGAAATAATAGAAAAACCCTTATATTTGAAAGTTTCTGTATCGAATGAAAGAGATTTTGGCGCAGATGAAACTTTTGATTTAGAAAAGTTGAGTTTGCCTCTTCGATTAAGAAAAGCAAAAACGGGAGATTCATTCTATCCAATCGGTATGAAAGGTAGAAAAAAAGTGAGCAAATTTTTTAAAGACGAAAAATATTCAAAGCTCGATAAGGAAAACGCATGGATTTTGGTAGATAATGAAGACAGAATCCTTTGTATACTTGGTAAAAGAATGGATGAACGTTTTAAAATAACTGAGAACACACACAAATTCTTAAATATTTATCTATGTTAAAAAGAGCTTTATTAGTACTTCTTTTTTTACCTCTTTTGGTCAATGCGCAAGTTTTGACACCTGTTAAATGGAGTACTGAGACAAAAGATTTGGGCAATAATGAATTCGAAATTTTATTGCATGCCAAAATCGATGCTGGTTGGCATATGTATTCACAACAACATCCTGACGACGGAATTGGTATCCCTGCAACTATCGAATTTGAGAGTAATTCGAATGTAGAGTTAATGGGAAACACAGAAGAAATAGGAAATCTAAAGGATGCTTATAGTGAACTTTTCATGCAACAAGAAAAGTTTTACGAAAATAAAGTTACCTTCAAACAAAAGGTTAAACTGAAAGAAGCTAAAGAAACCACGGTTAAATTTAGTTCTGAAACCCAAGTTTGTGATGACGAAAAGTGTCTTCCTCCCGATTGGCAAGAATTCTCAGTTAATCTGAAACCTAAAACACCCGAAAAAAAACCTGAAGAAACCCAATCAACTTCAATTGCTGAGGAAGAAGCCGAAAGTGATGATGAGGAAGAAGAACAGCTTGCAACCAATACAGAAGATGAAAGTAGCGATACTTTAGCTCTAGCTGTTTCTGAAGATTCAAATGTTTCAACCACAAGTATTTCTGAAGAGTCTACCACTGCTCCAACGGATGATTCGAAAAGCTCAAGTCTTTGGGCTACATTTTTATTGGGAGTTTCCGGTGGATTGTTGGCATTGGTGATGCCTTGTATATTTCCGATGATTCCTTTGACAGTTAGTTTATTTACAAAACAAAGCAAAGATCGCGGACAAGGAATTGTCAAAGCTTTGGTGTATGGACTTTCAATTGTTGTGATTTTTATTGGAGTAGCAACTTTAGCAACTTTATTGTTTGGGGCTTCTGCTTTGAATGAATTTGCAACGAATCCATGGGTGAACTTAGGTTTCTTCGTGATTTTTGTAATTTTTGCAATTTCATTTTTCGGAGCATTTGAAATTACTTTGCCTTCGAGTTGGGCAAACTTTACTGATAAACAAGCGGACAGAGGTGGATACATGGGAATTTTCTTCATGGCATTTACCTTAGTGATAATTTCGTTTTCTTGTACATTGCCGATCATCGGAGGTTTGGCTACTCAAGCTTCGATGACAGGAATTTATTATGCATTGATCATAGGTTCATTAGGATTTTCAGTAACCTTAGCAATTCCATTTGTTTTGTTTGCCATCTTCCCAAGTTGGTTGAATTCTATGCCAAAATCTGGTGGATGGATGAACACAGTGAAAGTAGTTATTGGTTTTATTGAACTTGCATTTGCTTTCAAGTTTTTGTCGAATGCAGATTTGGTGTGGCAACTTCATTTGTTGGAAAGAGAAGTTTTCTTAGCCATTTGGATTGCTATTTTCGGATTGATGGGAATGTATTTATTGGGTAAATTCAAAATGTCTTTGGATTCTCCAGTTGAATCTTTAGGAATCACAAGATTGTTTTTTGCTATACTCACTTTCTCATTTGTAATTTATATGATTCCAGGAATGTGGGGAGCTCCAGTGAAACTTTTAAGTGGTTTAACTCCACCTATTCATTATGCTGAATCACCCAATGGTGTTGGAAAAGCTTCTATAGGATTGGCTGAAAGTTCAGAAGGTGGATTGTTGGAAGGACAAAAATATGGGCCTCATCAAATTCCAGCTTTTTTAGACTTACAAGATGCAATTGATCATTCGAAAAAGGTTGGTAAACCGATTTTAATCGACTTCACAGGCCATGCATGTGCAAATTGTAGACGGGTTGAAGAAAATGTTTGGTCCGATCCGAGAGTAAAACGATTGTTGTTAAATGATGTTATTTTAGCTTCACTATATGTCGATGAGCGTACTCTTCTTCCAGAAGATGAAAGAGTTTATTCGGAAGCCTTGGGAAGAAATTTGAGAACTGTAGGAAATAAATGGACAGCATTTCAAATCGAGAAATATCAAAACAATGCGCAACCTTATTATTTAATTGTTGATGAAGATTTAAATAATTACACCGAACCTATGGGAGCCAATTTAAATGTTGATCAATATTTGGCTTGGATGGTTAATGGAATTGAAAAATACAATTCAAAAAACAAATAATTTAATGGCCTAAAACAATGGCTATATAAGCAATACTAAAGCCCAGAAGAACAGTGATGATCTTTTGGGCTTT
>DEQC01000075.1:0-125 GCA_002359055.1 Flavobacteriales bacterium UBA3376
ATATTTTAAGATTTATCAAATTCAAAATCATTGATTTGATTAATAAGTTCAAGAATACTATTAAATCCTTGTTTTGCTTCCCAGTAGTTTCCGTTTACTAATTCGTTAGCTACTTTGAATTTCAT
>DEQC01000075.1:273-15261 GCA_002359055.1 Flavobacteriales bacterium UBA3376
TGCGTTACATCCCTGCCATAATCTGATACATTATTGACAAATTCTGCTATATTTTCCTTGTCAATAGTTCCTGTAGATTCGACTATCGCAAAATTTCCTTGAATGGCTTGGTCTTCCCATTCCCAAGCGATGTAAGCTCGAAATTGTCCATTTTCAGGAAGTAGCACAATGCCGCCAATTGCTTTACCTTTTACTCTTGAGTAATCTTTAGATTTTGTTTTGATTGAGTTCATAATTGTTTTTACTTTTTATTGTTTTTTCTTAACTATTATATTAATTCGGTATCGCTGTAAAAAGCATCTAATCCATTAAAAAGCATTCAACACTTCCAGCTTTGCCAGACTCAAGCATATACATTTCGTATTCCTCTATATCGACATCACATTTTAAATATGTGGTCGTACCGAACCTTCCATCGGCTGAAATCAGACTGCATTTGTAGCAATCATCTTTTTCTGTGCATGCAGCTGCAACGAATAATAATGCAGCAATAAATAGTAGTTTTCTCATTTTGATTTTATTTTATTGGTTAATTTTTGTTTGTATTCTTGTATATAGTTTTGGAAAGCTTCATGTTCGTTGTGCGTCAAAAATTCATCGCACAACCAAACTTCTCGATCAATTGATTTCACCATGAGTTTTCCATTTACGTCTATAGCGTATTCATTTAGCTTGATAATTTGCATTGTTAATAATGATCCTTTGAAGACATTATTCCTACGAAAAGCAACATTCCAAGCACAAATACACAAAAGCTTATTATTACGATCAATTCTGACATTTCTTTTGATTTAATAGTTTCCTTAAATAAATATTTGCACTTTCTCTTTTTCTGTACACTTTGATGATTTCGAAATTTATAATCAGTTCAAAGTGTTTGCTGTGAATTCTATTGATTTTCGTCAGAACATCGAATTCACAGAGTTCCTTTCTGATTAGCCTATTTTGTTGTTGGCCGCTCAATTTTTGATTTTTTGGACTTGCAAAATTTACACTCGAGACCTTCTTGTCTGGCATCCCAGACATGTCCACATTGTTCGCATTTCCTCCAGATTTCATGGTTTGAGTATCTTTCAATTAGTATCATAATCCTGCATTATCATTTTGACAATCTTCACATAAGCCGTAATACAATTCAGCTTTATTTTTTTCTTCACCACATTCAGAACATTTGTTGATTGGTTTGCGTGTGCCATCATTGTGAAAGTTCTCTTCGTAGATGTTTACTGTCCACCCTCCCTTCATTTTTTTGATCAAATCAAGGGATTCTTTGTAAGCCATTTTCTTTTTCAAAACAACTTCAACCATCATATTATCATTTGTAGGATATTTTTTTGTCATTTGTTTAAATTTTTCGACGGTCATCTCCGTCCATTACTAATACGTTTAACCTTTCATGCATTCTTGAAAACACAGCACCTCCGTATTTTTTCTGAAATTCTGAAAAAGTTAGATTACTTGTTAAATAGGTTTTGTGCTTTTTGGAATTTAGCCGATTTTCAAGCACTTCGGCCATAATGTTGAGTTTGCCCCATTTTGAGGCTTCTCTTTCACGTCCGAGGTCATCGAAGTATCGATTTCCTTTGCCGTATTTGTCCATAAATTCGCCACGATCAGTTTCAGCATTTTCGAACTCTGAAAGCATTTTTATGCAATTGGATGAAACAAACCACATAAATGTGTCATTGTGTCTTTTCATGATTTCAGCACCTATGTCCTGGAAAGCTGTCATCAAAGAAGTTTTTCCAGTTCCATAGCCGCCAAGGATTAGCAATCCTTTGTTCAAATCAATAGGTGCTTTTGCGAAACTGTATTCTTGGCCCTGCAGTGTTGTGTCTTTTGCGAAGTATCGGCAAAGTGTCAAGTAGAATATCGCTTCATTCTCATTGCGAATGATCAACTTTTTATTTTGCCTTTTCTCCCAATAATGTTTAAAAAGCCTTTTCATTGCGTTGACTTCAACGGCTTTGATTTTCTTCTTTACAGGCGAAGGTTTACGAACGTTCGCATTATAGAGCTTCACTCTTTCTTCTTTAGCTTTTTTTTGATGTTCGACATATAGATCTATTTCCTTTCTTTCTTCATCGGACAAAGTATCCTTAAACCGACTAAGAAAATTGAATTTCTTATCAGATATTATTTTCATGTTAAATAGTCTTTAGTTGATTCTAATACTTTACTTTTTGAATTATTCCTTGGGTTCTGATGCCAGAACAGCACAGTTTCTTCCCAATTATCCATAGTTTTCCCTTTAATCTTCCACTCATATTTTGTGTAATGATTAAAGAATTCTAAAGCATCGACATTCAAGCTATTGGTTTCAATAAAATTTTTGATTTCGACTAAATTGGGTGCCACGAAATCCATTTTAGTAGTAGGTTTGGATTTCTTTTTACGTGCTACACCTGATTTTAGCCCACCTTTTCGTCCAGCTGCTCTTCTTTTTTCAGAAATTCTAATCCTTTTTTGAATTTCTTGTTCCAGTTCAGCTTTTATTGGCGCGAATGCAACTCGAATGACATCATCCTCTACATTCACCTCAACACCATCAATAAAATTCAGGATAATATCAATTAATTCTCCTTTTTGGTGTTTGGTCAGTGCATCGAATATATGCTTCCAGCTCGATTTAAATGTGAATTTATTCATTCTTCAGCTTTTAAGCTGAAATCGACTTTATAACATCAAAAAAGTTTAGAAATGGTTCGGTAGACATCCCATAAGGGCTACCAAGCGAGAGTTTTATACTCTCGCTTTTTTTTGCTTATTTTTCAACCAATCTCCTAATTCACCATTCTCCTTTGATCAAAACTCCTTTTTCAAGATCTATTGTCCAAATTCTTTTTCGATCATTTAATCCCATTTCATAAAAGATTATTGAATTTTCAGGATTTTCATAAAAAACCAAAAGTTAAATTTCGATATTTTTCACCATCAAATTGAAGAATTGAATGAGGTACAACATCAAAAATCCCATGACCATTATCTTTTCGACTAAAAAGTTTAAATTTCATCCATCGCTCCTCTCCTACTTTTGTAAATTCATTTTCCAATAATTCCCATTTTCCCGAATACCAATAATCAGGCGCAAAAACACATTGATATCGCTGATTTTCTTGCTGCACATAAATCCCATACAAACAATCTCCCCAATTGCCACAAAACCCAAAATTGACAATCAAATCATCCAACCCATCAAAATTTAAATCCACTTTTTTGGATACTTGTCCAGACAAAACCGAACCATCTTCTGAAATCAGTTTGATCAAATCATCGGGCAAAAACTCTATTCTATGAATCGAGCAGTCTGTATCAGAATTCGAAGTCTCTTGAGCGAAACTCAGTTGAAAAACACCTATCAAAATTAGGGTTTGAAAAAGAATTTCCAAGAATGATGAGTTTTGCATAAAATCTATTCATTAGTTTTTAAAAATAGAATATCCCCACTCATTATCAAAGCATTAAACAGAAATTACTGGTTTTCGTGGATAGGAATATTTTCATTAAACAATGAAGTTTGTATATGGAGAAATTAGTTTATGCAACAGAAAGTTTTTACGATAATATTATTAATATTATTTGCTCAATTAAGTCATGCGCAATATGATTTCGAAGCTGATAATAACATAGAAGAATCGGAATTGCGTTTTACATTGACCAAAGACGATACTTATAAATTTGGAGTGATTGATCGATTGAGCAACAAAATTGTTTTACAACCCAAATATGAGTATGCTATGTTTTATTCGTTAAACGATTACACTTAAACAAATTCCTAAAAAATATTTACCTTAAAATTATTGAGATTTTAATGAACACATCTTTAAAAAAATATAATTCATTTTCCTTTTTCACAATTATAATTGTGATGTTAATTAGTGGATTGTTCACTTCTTGCTTTGTGCCAAAAAATTTAGTAACCCAACAAAAACAACAATCAAAATACGAATTTATAGGCGACACTATTTCAGGTTGGGCATTGACAAGAAATGATCATTCATGGGGTTTCGTTGGTGGTGACGGTAAAAGTGTGATCGAACCCAAATTTTCATGGGCAACTGATTTTTCTGATGGGATGGCATTGGTAAAAGATAAAAATGGTTATCGATTTGTCAACTTCAAAGGAAAGCAATTACCTCGTCCAAAAGCTTTAAAAGCTTATTCATTTTCAGAAGGATTGGCAGCTGTACAAATTAAACACAAATGGGGTTATATCGATAAAAAAGGAAAATTGATCATCAAACCTCAGTTCGATTGGGCAAAGCCATTTCGAGAAAATCGAGCAATGGTTTCAATTGGTCAGCGAAAAGGTTTTATCAATAAGCAAGGCGAACTTATCATTCCAGCTATTTACGAAGAAGCTCATGACTTTGAGAATGGCTTATCCATTGTCCGTAAAGATTTCAAATTCGGACTCATCGATTCGTTGGGAAATACGGTTTTGCCTAACAAATTCCATGAACTTTTTCCTTGGGAAGATGATTTTTATCGCTCAGTAATTTCGACTGATACAACCAAACGCTATGGATTGATTGATGCCGATGGAAAAATTTTGTTAGAAACGATTTACAATGAAATAGACTTATATAATAGAAATAATATTCGGGTCAAAAAAGATGATTTATACGGCCTATACGACTTAGAAGGTCAAGAAATCATTGCACCACAATACGAAGAGTTAATTCTCTTTCCATTAAAAAATTTGATTGCTGCTAAAAAAGATGAACTTTGGGGATTCTTGGATATGAAAGGTAAAATTCTATTGCCTTTTGAAAAACAGTTGCCATTAAGTGTTAACGAAAATCGCATTTGGATACAGCGCGATAGTCTTTACTTGTTATACAATTATAATTTCGAATTGATACAAAGCTTTAACAAATACAATAACGTTTACCCTTTTTCGAATGGTTATGCTGCCGTTAGCATCAAAAGCCCAAACAATTATTGGGGAAATCTTTATGGTTATGTTGATCAGTTTGGATATGAAGTGGTGGCTCCGCAATTTGATGGAGGTGCGGGCAATGTCAATGCCCACGGTTTGTCTGTAGTTGGAATGAAATCTTATGACATCAGTTTTGATCGACTATTTAACATCAATGAAGGTAAATTAATAGACACAAAAAAATATTCCAATCTCACGCAATTTGGTTCCATTTGGTTCAATAGTTATGGTGACTTTATAGATTCGAAAACTGGAAAACCTATTACAAATTTCCCTTATCAATCACTGCAACGTCTGATAGGCGAACGAACGGATTTGGCCATAGTGCGTAGGGATGGAAAGGCAGGATTGATCGACAATTCATTGATGGAAGTGATACCGTTAATTTTCGATTATATTGAGCCATCTTATTACAATGGTCGAATGAAGCTCAGAAAAAATGGACGTTGGGGTTTTACTGATGAAAAATTCCGAATACGAATTCCGATGCAATACGATGATGTGTATTATTTTAAAAATAAACATTTGACCGAAGTCAAAAAAGACAAAAAGTCGGGAGTCATCGACCGATATGATCAAGAAATCATCCCTTTGAAATATACAGATATTTCTTTCGATCCAAGTTCAGATCGAATTTATGCGAAGAAAGAAGATGGAATTGATATTTTTGATAAGGAAGGCCGGCTTTTGCAAACGACTGATTATGAGTATTTAGGGTTTTATGGACTTAATTCTTATACTATTTTTAAGCATGAAAGTAAAACAGGAATATTAGGATATGATTTCGATGTAATACACGAAGCTGAATTCGATTTATTAGAAAATTTCATCAATGGATTTGCGAAAGTGAGAAAAAATGGTCGTGAGTTTTATATCAATACGAAAGGAGAGGAAGTACAATTGACAGCTGAGCAATTGAAGGAATGGAATGATGCACGTGAACGTAGAGATTCATTATGGATTGATTTTAGTAGTTAACTAATTGATTTAAACCATGAAAAATCAACTCATCATAAAGGCTTTATTTCTTATTCTTTCTCATCAATTAGTTGCACAAAATCCTTTCGCTGAAATCAAAAATTCTATTTCAGAAATAAAGGAAATTTATTTCAATCAACTCAATTTAAATTCAGATTCAATTCTATATAAAGAAGTCAATCGTGAACATTGGAAAGTAAACGAATTAGACAAACATACAACCGCATGGCATATTTCGACACAAAGTGATGGAATGCATTATACAGAAATTTACATTATAAAAAATAGTGAATTGATTTATGCTTTTGAAGAAATACAATGCCGTTCGAACAATCTTGAGGAATCATCAGTTTGGCGATGTGAATATTTTATATTCGATGAGCAAGTGTTCGATTATGTCTCTTTGGGTCATGGAAAAACTGAAGACGATGCTTGGAATCCTGATGATATCATCATAAAATTTAAAAATCGATAAGCGGAATTTTAAGGTGTTTTTTCTGAAAATCAATAAACGATTTTAATTTAATATCCACTTAAGAAAATCCTTGTTTTCGAGGATTTTGATATACAACTGATTGACGTACTTTTGAATTTCAAGCAGAAGTTAAATTTTCACCAAAAAAAGCATGGAAATTAAGCAAGCCATAAACAAAAACAACTTTCCTGAAGTCAAATCAGAACCTCAGTGGTTTTGGACTTGGACTGTACGCTTATTGCTTATTATTTTAGGTGCAAGCATCATACTTCCGATTATTCTGATTCCATGGCTTTTTTATATAGACGGAAGCATTGATTTCACTGCATTTATCACATTTAGTGTTTTTTATTACCCAATCATTATTTGGTTGACGTGGCGAGCTTTACGCTATTTAAAACGTGTCAGAAAAAATGCAAATCGGCATATAACAATCAATAAAGAAGGTTTGATTTTCGAAAAATTAAATGGAAATTTTGAACATATAAAATACAGTCAATTGGATAAATCATCAGAATCAAAATATGATGTTTTCATCGATATAGATCGTTTTTTTGCCAATGGAGTTTGGTATAGAAATGCTTATTTAACTGTTTTCATCAATGGCCAAAAACGTAGAATTCATTCCTTTCATCCCGATATGGCATATAGTTATTTCGCCAAAAACAAAAGACTGATGAGAAGTCATTTTATTCGAGGAATCGCTCTATTTCGACCTGATTTACAAATCGACCCGCTTGTTTATTCAGAGTTTCTAATTGACCCAGAAACCTTTGAATTTAGTAAAAATAAATTTTGGGCAACCTTGATCTTTGCAGCTATTTTTCTCATCCTCACATTCCTCGGAATCGAATTATATATGAAATATCGAATGGGTGATTCACTTATTTTTTAATGTTGAAATATTCTAAAACAAACTTTTAATTAAATCAAATGGACATTTTAGCTTGGATAATATCGCTACTTTTTTACGCTCTACTTTTTTATGTTTTAAATAAGCAACAAAAAGAGAAAGGCGTCAATTTATTACAAAAAATTCTCGTTGTCATTTTATTCTTTCATATCAATGCTATCGGAAGTTTAATTTTGTATGAACCTATGATGAACCTTTTCCAAATCAGCACTAATGGGTTTATGAATTTAAATGGATTAATCACGTTTTCGATTATTTGGATGATTTTATCCATAGTGATTTTAGTAATTTCCTATTATACAAAAAATCGATTAGGAACGCTTTATAATACTATCAAACGAACACAAATTGTGTTTTTAATTTTACCAACTTTCTTGTTAATGCTTTTTCTTTTTGCAGTCAGTTTAAAATAAATTATTCCAAAATTTTATTCATTTCCACCACAAGCGTATCCGAATTTGATTTGTTCCACTTTATTTTCACCGGATTATAACCCTCTTTATCAAACCATAAAACCAAATAAGGTTTACAAGTCAATCCATCGGCCAAACGCATATCCATAAACCAACCAGAACTATCTGTTTGCCAATGATGTCGATAAAAACTGTCTTTATCTAAATTTTGTTTTTCGACTGAAGTCAAAAGAGAATCACGACTATAATACACATTGCTGAGTGGTTTCCCAGTTTCGGCATCGATTGCATAACCTTGCAAATACTGCACACAATCGCAAGAAATCAATAAGCCCAATGACAAAAAAAATAGAATCAAAGCGCTCCAAGAAATGTACAATTTTTTCATAAGGTTAAAATTTGGGAAGGATATATTTTCAATCAAATTTCTCCATTTCAATTCACCTAAACAATCCACGAAAACCAGTATGTTTTTACTTATTTTAAAAATCGAACTTTGTTTGGTAAAATAATTTTCTTGATTTCTAAATGATTATGAGGAATTATAAAAGAATCGAATCAAACTTAACAACTTGTCTATCGAAAAAAAGACGTTAAATTTGATGGAAGAGTTGATAATTCATTTGCATTAAACCCAGCAACATCTACATGAAAAACTCAAATATTTTCAAAGTGAATTTCTTTAAACTGTCTTTGATTTGGGCTGCTATATGTTGTTTTACATTTACCAACATTGCTCAAGCTCAAAATGCTGTTGAACAGTATTCCGATAGTTTATTGTTACAAGTCCGACAAGCTGCTACAACGGATTTGAAGATAGAAGCACTTTTGAATGTCAGTAATTTTTGGATTGATTATGATACTTTAAAAGCCAAACAATATTTGGGAGAAGCATATGAATTGATGGATAAACCTGCGACTGATTTTCAAAAAGGTTTGTATCATTTGTATCGAGCGAATATTTGGATGGACTTTAAACCAGAAAAAGCCAAAACTGAATATCAATTGGCAGATCGTTTGTTAGCAAATGAGGAAACGCCAAAAGCTTATTTGTATCGATCGAAATTATGGAACAATTACGGTGTTGTTTTACAAAAAGAAGATAAGAGTGCCGAGTTTATGGAAGTCATTGTCAACAAAACCATTCCTTTTGCACGTAAAAGTGGCGATAGTCTTCAAGTCGGTTATCAATTGCAAAATATGGCGATGCTGATGAGCAATCAATCAAATTATGAATTGGCGGACAATTATTACAAACAAGCGCTCAATACGACTTCGATTATTTCTGAAAAGAAAGAAGAACGCTTGGATATTTTCATCAACGCTGCTCGAAACGCTTTATTTATGCAAGACCAAATGAGGGCGAGAAATTATTTAGACAGCGCAAAAGCTTATGTTCAAAAACTTCCTCATTCAACCACTTCAATCCCTGCTTATTATCGAACGGAACTCACTTACTTTAAACACATAGGCGATTCAAAACAAGTTTTAGAAAATTATGAAAAGGGAATTGCAACTGCAAGAAATTTAGGAAATACGTATATGCTCAAAGATTTAAGTTTTGAGTTGAGTCGATATTATAAAGATTTGGATGATTATCAAAAAGCCAAAGAATACTTACTTCTTTCAAATAATTATGAACCTTATATTCGTCTTCAAAATCGAGCACTTTTTCAAAAAGAAATGGCGGAACTGGAATGTCATTTAGGAAATTATCGAACTGCTTATAATTACATGGATTCCTTAATCGCAACCAAAGATGCAATTTACCAAAGAGATGTAACCACCAAACTACTCAACTTCGAACAACAATATCAAACAGCCGAAAAAGAAAATCAAATCCTTCGGTTGGAAGCCAAAAACAAAGAACAGGAGTTAGCGATAAGCCGAACACGTTTGTGGGGAATTCTCTTGGTAGCTGTTCTAATCGCAGCTTTAAAAGTTGCGTATTTTTGGAGAAAAATAGGTAAAAACAATAAAAAACTGTTGATCCAAAAAGAATTGCTTCATGCCGAAGAGCTTAGAAATATTCGACAAAAAGAACGACTGAATCAATACGACGCCATGCTTCAAGGTCAAGAAGCCGAAAGAAGTCGGATGGCAAAAGATCTACACGATGGTTTGGGAGGCTTGTTGGCTGGATTGAAATTGAAGCTTTCGTCTATAGTTGCTAAATCAAATGTGGAAAAGTCTTTTGACAAGAATCATTTAATCGATATTATTCAACAACTGGATTACTCGGTCGATGAATTGCGACGTATCGCTCACGATATGATGCCTGAATCTTTACGATTTGGTGGATTGGCTCCTGCAATTTCGGATTTGTGTAGATACATGAGTAATCCAACGGTTGAAGTTGATTTTCAAAATTTAGGGATTCAAGACAATTACCCCAACTCACTGCGTATCAACCTATATCGCATCATTCAAGAATTAATAACCAATTCCATCAAACATTCCGAGGCAACTAAAATTATAGTGCAATGTAGCGAAATGGATGAATGGTTGTTTGTAACTGTTGAAGACAACGGCAAAGGCATCATAGAAAACAATGAAAATAATCAGAAAGGTTTGGGATGGGCCAACATTCAAAATCGAATTTCATTATTAAATGGCAGTATAGAAACCATTTCAAATCCAGGAGAAGGCACTTCAGTTAACATTCATATCGCATTAGAAAATGAAAAAAAATCTAATTAAAGTTATCATAGTAGATGATCATCCTGTGGTTTTACAGGGTTTTGAATACATTTTGCAAGAAGCCGAAGACATAAAGTTAGTAGGGAAATTTGCTGACGCAAATTCCTTGCGAAATTATTTGAAAAACAACTTGGTCGATATTATATTAATGGACATCAATTTACCCGATAGCAATGGAATTGATGAATGCGTTTACATCAAAAAAGAATTTCCACAAACGCAGATTATTGGCATCAGCAATATCAACGAACACAGTATCATTCAACGCATGTTAGATGCAGGTGCCAGTGGATATTTTCTAAAAAACGCCTCAGCTAATGAGGTTATTTCAGGCATTCATATTGCTATGCATGGAGAAAAGGTTTTTAGTGAAGAAGTAAAAAATCTTTTAGAAAATTTCGAAACAGGAGAATTACCTGTGATCACTCGAAGAGAAAGGAAAGTTCTACAATTGTTGGCTTCTGGTTTAAATTCGATTGAAATTGGTGAGAAAATTTTCATCAGTCCACTCACAGTTGAAAGTCATAGACGAAACCTTTTGCAAAAGTTCAAAGTCAATAATGTTGCTGCGCTCATTCACAAAGCAATGGAAATGAAATATATTTAATAAAAAATCGACACAAATCTCAATGATTCATGTCGATTTATCTATTGAAGACAATTTATTCAACTGCCTCTAATTCCGTTTCTTCAGTGGTTTCTAAGACATCTTCCCTATCGATTAAATGCTTAGCGTCATACTCTTTTCTCGCCCTATTTTCGCAAGTTTTACAAAGCGTTGAAATTCCTTTGGCTTCAAAAGATTCTTTAACAGTTCCAAAAGTAACTCCATCTCTCCCACGGATATGTTGACAATCTTCATAAATATGATTGACAGTTCCCTGTCTCGCCCAATACACTTGATCTGTATCGGTCAAACTCGTAACTACTTCCGTTTGAGCATTGATTTCTTCTGTATATTTTTCTATCGAAGGTGGATTGAAATCTATACCAAAAATAGTCGCAGCCAATAATGCTACACCTGCGATTGCACCGGCAATTCCTTTGGTTTTCCCATCGATTTCTTTATTGCTCAAAATAAAAATCACCAATGGCAAAAATGCTAAAACTGCAATGATTGCTCCCAATTGATTTTGAACAAAGAATTTAAATTTATCCTTTTCAGAAGCGGGGTCCAATCGATTGGCCTTTTTCCACAATAAAGATCCAGTGACGGTAAGTCCTAAAATTGCTACTATAGCAACTATCAACCAAACCAACATATCATCATGGATCAACTTCAAAATGGCGAAGACCTCACCACCTATTGCTATAACCCAAGCCAATAAAGCAAAAAGTCGCAATTGTTTGGCTTTACCTTTGGCTTCAGCACTGGCAACGAATTGTTTTTGATTAGTCATATTGATAACTTTAATGAATTATATTCAAAAGTATTGATTTTAATCATATAGTGTTAAATTTTTCTTAATAAGTTTAATTTTCAAGTGAAATTTACTTTTTAATCAATTCAATAAAAACTTCTGAGCCAGCTCTTGGCGGAATACTATTGTAGCATTTTTCCATGGTTTTAATTTCAAAATGCTTTTCAAATAATTTCAAATATTCATCCTTAGTTCCACCAAAAGGAGGTCCTTGTTTTTCGAAGTTTCTATCGAACAAAACACCTACAATTCGCCCATTTTCGGTCAATAAATCAGCTGCTTTTTTCACATAATCCTTTCGCCTATGCGGAGGTAATGCACAGAAAAAAGTTTGCTCAATCATCAAATCGAATTGCCCTTCGAGTTCAAAAAAATCTTGACAAATTATATTGATTGAATTGTGATTAGAAAATTTAGTTTTTAATTTTTCTATGGCTTCAGTGGCAATGTCGATCAAATGGATATTGGTGAATTCTTTTTCGATCAAAAACTCAGCTTCATAAGCATTTCCACATCCTGGAATAAGTATTTTATCGTTTTTATTTTCATATTTTGACATGAACTCAACGATAGGATCAGTTGCATATCCAACGTCCCAACCTGTTTCAGCTTTGCGCCATCGTTCATTCCAAAATTCTTGATTCAATTCAATTGGATCCATCATTTTTATGATTTTCTACTGCTTGAATTACACTTTGATACGAACCACCATTGATGACATTTTCAATTCCATTGTTTTGCAAAATACCTTTGGCTTGTCCACTTCGGGCACCACTTTTACAAAATACAACGATTTTGTCTTTGGATTTAAATTCTGACAATTTGTTGTTCACTTCGTTCAATGGAATGTTTACAGCACCTTCGGCACTTCCCAATTCAAATTCCTCTGGAGTTCTAACATCGACCAAAAACGCTCCGTCTTTGATGTATTGTTCCAATTCATTTGAGTCTCCACCCTCAAACATTTTTTTAAAAAATCCTAACATAGTTTTATTTGTGTGTTATTTGTTAAGCTAAATCCAAACGAACTCCTTAAAAACAAGTTTTATAGGAGTTCGTCTGTCATCTATTTATTTTAAATTATTGTTTAGTCAATGGTAAATTTTGACTTTTCCATTCTTTCATTCCACCCATATAATTTTTCAATTGAGTGAAACCATTTCTTTCAAGAATCGTGTAAGCAATGGTTGATCTCGCACCTGCTTGGCAATAAATCACTGTTGGTTTATTTTTATCGAGTTTATCCAAGTTATCTTCGATATGACCCACAAACACATGAGTGGCTCCTTCTACCAATCCTCCATCGACTTCTGATTGATTTCTAACATCTAAAATCTGAACATTCTCTTTGGTCAATTCTTTTTTGAATGCTTCTAAATCGATGAAATCTCCTTTTTTCAATTCTAAACCAAGTTCTTTTAAATCAGCTGGACTATAATATCCGTGGATGTTATCCAATCCAATTCTCATCAACTTTCTGGTCAAATCTTCGATTTTATTGTCTTCACAAATCAATACAAAGCTCTCGTCATAATTCATGAACCAACCCATCCAAGTTGAAAAAGCATTTCCACCCACAATATTTAAACTGTTTGGAACATAAGCTTTGGCAAATTCCATATTGCTTCTCGTATCGATAATTTTCATTCCTTCATTATAAGCAGTCAAGAATTCTTCTTTGGTCAACTTTTTATGCTTAGGAACTTCGGTCAACAATGGACGATCAACTTTGTTGAGGTGTTTCATCATTGCAAAATATTTCGGAGGCTCTGGTTGTCCATCCAACAATTCGTTAATGAATCCATTTTTATCATCTTTAAATTGCAATGCCCAGTTTCTAACTTTTTCGTATCCAACGGTTGAACTTGGAACAGAACCCAAAGCTTTTCCACAAGCTGAACCCGCTCCATGAGCAGACCAAACTTGAACAAAATCAGGTAATTTCTGGAATTTCTCTAACGACTGATACATTTGTTCAGCACCTTCTTCTTTAGTGCCCATAATTCCTGCTGCTTTTTCTAACAAATCAGGTCGTCCTACATCACCAACAAATACAAAATCACCTGTGAAAATCATAACGGGCTCATCTGAAGCTGGATGATCTGTCAAAAGAAAACTTATACTTTCAGGTGTATGTCCAGGTGTATGCATCACTTCGAAACTTAAATTTCCTACTTTGATAACATCGCCATCTTTCAGTCCTATATGGTCAAATTCATATTGCCAATCTTCTCCTCCTTCGTCCGATAAATACATCTTAGCACCAGTGATAGCAGCCAACTCACGAGATCCTGATAAATAATCTGCGTGTATATGAGTTTCTGTGATATGGGTAATTCTTAAATTGTTTTGTTTTGCAATTTCAACATAAGTATCTACATCTCTCTTTGCATCGATAACAATGGCTTCACCAGTTACTTGACAACCTACCAAATAACTTCCTTGCGCTAAGCTCTTATCATAAATGTGTTCAAAAAACATGTCTTTTTAATTTAATTGATTTTTTACCACTCTAATTAGAATGTAAATATCGAACTTTTATTACTTCTAAAATATGTTAATCTATCATATTTTTAATTTTCGGATCCAGAAACACTTTAGTTTTCATAGAGTTCGTGACTAAACAATGCTTGTTGGTCATCTCAAAAACTCGCATCGCTCGTTTCGAATCCTTCTCTGCATCGACCAATTGAATCAAAGGTTTTATCGTTGCTTCTGTGATTAAAAATTGCTTATCGATTCTCTCCATTTTGATGATAGTTTTGCATTCAAAACTTTCGAATTCTAACTTTGAATTTTCTGCAATTGACAAAAAAGTCGTCATAAAACAACTATTGATTGCCGCTGCATATAGATGTTCGGGTGACCAAATATTTGGAACTCCTTTTGGAAATTCTGGCGGCGTTGCAACTTCAATGGTTTCAGACAAACTCGATGCACTCAATTCGCCTATTCTTCCTTCCTTCCACTTTAAATCAACTTCATAAAAATGATGGTTCGACATATTAATTTTTTTTAAAAGTTATTATTTAAACTTCAGTAAAATTAAACGTATTCACGCCCATCCACAGTTACATTGGTTACATTAAAAACTGAAGAATCAATGATTTAAATTTTAATTTATTCAATTTAAAAATAAGAGTATT
>DEQC01000109.1:0-24545 GCA_002359055.1 Flavobacteriales bacterium UBA3376
GCTATAACTTTGGCTGAACAAATTTTAACCCAAGGAAACTATTCAAATTGGGAATCCGATCAAAAATCAGCGGAAGAGAATCTTCCGATTTATTCGAAAAGAATCGATCATACACCGGGTACACACACCATAACCTATCGATCTGAAATCGACGATATCTCAATTACACATACCGCTCACAGTAGAAAAGGATTTGCATTTGGAGCTGTTTTAGCTGCCGAATGGATAAAAGATAAAAAAGGGTATTTTTCGATGAAAAATGTTTTGAATTTAAAATAAGTTGAAATCCTTTTAATTAACTTTCTATATTTGTGAACATAAATTAGAACATAGACACTAAAAATGGAAATACTCATCTATTGGTTGATTGCTTTTGTAGTTTACAACATTATATACGGTGCATCAACTTGGCTACTTTATAAAAATGCTGGTAGAAAAGCTCATGAAGCATTTATTCCTTTCTACAACTTTTGGATAGGACTTACACTCATCGAACGTCCAAAATGGTGGATTATATTGTTTTTCACTCCGATAGTTGCACCAATAATGTGGGTGGTTTTTTGGGTGGATTTCGCAAGATGCTTCGGCAAAAGAACTATTCCTACCGCAATCCTAATGATAATTACCATCGGATTGTACGCATTTTACCTAAATTATGTTGAAAAACCAGAATATACAGGACCAGAAGAAAGAAAAAGCACTGTCATCGCTGCTCTGCTTTTTGCAGTTGTTTTAGCAACTTTGGTTCACACTTGGCTCGTTCAACCTATGGTAGTTCCTACGGGCTCTATGGAAAATACCATCCGAATTGGAGATGCACTCTTTGTTGAAAAAGTTAGCTATGGCGTTAGAGTTCCTATAACTCCTATCGGAATTCCTTTCTCAGAATTTATTAATAGAAAAGCATATGTCGATCAAGCCCGTTTGCCATATATGAGAATTCCAGGTTGGAGAGATTTGAAATCCAATGACATAGTCGTTTTCAATTATCCTACTGACTCTGTATTCAATGCAATCGATAGAAAGGATGCTTATGTCAAAAGATTGGTTGGAATGCCAGGAGATACTGTAGAAATCGACAATAGTATACTGAAAATCAACGGAAAAGAATTTATTCCGAAAAAAGATGCTTATGTCAATTTCAGTTATGTTGTACACACAAAAACTTTGCTCAATCCAAAAGTATTGTATGATGATTTCTCATTGATAGATCGTGTTGATTATGGTTTGATTGGAAGAAATGACAATGAGTATATCTATTCTTTCAGTGCATTGACCCAAGAAATGGTTGATCAACTAAAAAACAATCCAAGCGTAATCAAGATTGAACAAAACATCAGTCCTAAAGGCAAAAAAGATGTTAAATATTATCCAGATGGAAGAATTGATAGTACCAGAACTATTTTCCCTTTGGACAAAGATTGGAACCACGACAATTATGGGCCGCTTTATATTCCTAAAAAAGGTGATCAAATAAAATTAACGGAAGATAATATCACGCAATATTATAACATCATTAAAATTTTCGAAAATCATGATTTGAGAGTCGAAGGTGATAAAATCTTTATCGATGGAAAACTTACAGACGAATACACCATTGAGCAAGATTATTTCTTCATGATTGGAGACAATAGACATCAATCTTTGGATGGCCGTTATTTTGGCTATGTTCCAGAACAAAATATCATTGGACGTCCATTTATGATTTGGGCAAATTTCAATGGTTTGTTTGAACCTGCACCAAAAAAATTCATTTGGGAAAGATGGATGACTTCTATCAATAATGACAATCCTGACAAAACTTCATACAGATATTACGTGTTGATTGGATTGATCGCATTATTTACTTGGGATTATTTTAGAGTTAAAAAGAAAAAAGAAAAAGAGAAAAATAAATAATGATATTCCCTGCTTTTTATTTTGGACCTATCTCCTATTTCGCTCAATTGATACAGCACGATGAAATTCAGTTGGAAGCTTATGAGAATTATCCAAAACAGACCTATAGAAATCGTTGTTTCATTCAAGGTGCAAATGGTAAATTGAGATTGGTCATTCCCATTTCACACGATGGCGTTAGAACTTTCAAAGACATCAAAGTTTCTGAGGATTATCCTTGGCGAAAAGAACATCTGAAATCCTTAGAATCCGCGTATAGAAGTTCACCATATTACGAATATTACGAAGATGATTTGTTGCCAATTTTCGATAAAAAAAATAAGTTTTTATTGGACATCAATTTGATGACTTTAGATTTCATCAATTCTAAATTGAAACTGGATTTAAATTATTCTTTGACCGAAAATTACGAGCAAGTTTCTTCAGATAACGATTTTAGAAATCAGTTCAACTCAAAGGTAGAACCTAATCCAGAAGATTTCCCACCTTACATTCAGGTTTTTGAAGAAAAACAAAACTTTCTACCTGATTTAAGTATAATTGATCTTTTGTGTAACGAAGGACCAAATTCGACGACTTATTTGAAGCAACTTATAATTAAATAATTTCTATAAAACATGAATAAATTTTGGATAACATTAGGATTGGGACTTGCATTTACCTTTTCTGTAACTGCACAGGATTCTATCTTATTAAGAACTGAACCAACATGGTTCAATAAAAGTTTAGAAGAAACAGGTGTTTATGGTGTTAACACTGAAAAAGCATGGAATTTCCTTAAAGACAATAATCGCAAACCTGTTGAATTGATCGTTGGGATTTTAGATAGCGGAGTTCAAGCTGACCATATAGATTTAGCTGATAATATGTGGGTAAATCCAAAGGAAATCGCAGGCAATAATAAAGATGATGACAAAAATGGATACATCGATGACATTCATGGTTGGAACTTCATCGGCGGTGCAGACGGTCAAAATATAGATGGTGATACACTTGAAAAAGTGAGAATTTATAAATACGTTTTGCTTCCTTTGTTTGAAAGTGATGATGCTGAACAAAACGAAAAAAATAAAACTAAACATCCAGAAAAATACAATGATTATCAAACCATCAAACTGGAAATCACCAATAAATTGTCAGAAGCAAAAGCTAATTTGGCACAATATACCCAATTACAACAAATGCTCTCTGAAAGCTTCCCGAGTTTAATCGAAGCTTTTGGTAGCGAATTAGTTACCGAAGAATCTTTGAGCAAATTCGAACCTACAGAAGAAACTATGGGCGGCATGTTCATGTTTGGGATTTTGCCTAAAGAATATTGGGATGGACTAACCATGGAACAGATTTTCAATAAAATTAAAAATGAATTCCAAGGTGCAATCAATTATTTCGAAAGCCAAATCAATTACCATTATAACGTTGATTTCGAACCGAGAGGAATCGTTGGTGATAACTATGCCGATAAAAAGGAAAAACATTACGGAAACAACGATGTAGAAGGACCTGACGCTGAACATGGAACTCACGTAGCTGGAGTTATTGCAGCTGTTCGCGGAAACGATTTAGGAATCGACGGAATCGCTGGAAATCACATTAGAATCATGAGCGTTAGAACAGTTCCAAATGGTGATGAAAGAGATAAAGACGTTGCCAACGCAATATATTATGCAGTAGATAACGGTGCAAAAATCATCAATATGTCTTTTGGTAAAGATTATTCACCTGAAAAAGAAATCGTATGGAAAGCCATGAAATATGCTGAGAAAAAAGGAGTATTAATGGTAAAAGCTGCTGGTAACGACAATGTTGATATAGATGAGAAAATCCATTATCCATCGAATTTCGATGAAAAAGGAAATCGAGTAACTGAATCTTTACTAACCGTTGGAGCTTCAACTCCTGATGCTGAAAACATCAAAGCATCTTTCTCAAATTACGGTAAATTAAATGTAGACGTTTTTGCGCCAGGTACTCAAATTCTTTCAACGGTTCCTCATGATAAATTTGAAGAACACCAAGGAACGAGTATGGCATCACCAATTACTGCTGGAGTTGCAGCATTGGTTTGGTCACATTACCCTGATTTCACTGCCAATGAAATCAAACATATCATCAAACAATCTGTGAACAAACACCCTGATTTAGAAGAAATTTCAATCACTGGAGGTGTAGTAGATGCGTACAAAGCTGTTCAATTGGCTGAAGAATTGTATAAAAAGAAGTAAATTTTTATTGTAATTCATTGAACCACCTCAAAACTGCTTTAGTTTTGAGGTGGTTCATAATTTATTAATTCGTAATCAAAAGTTTAAGAAGCATAAAAAGAGAGAAAATTCTACTTTTTAATTAAATATTATAAAATTTTTTAAAGTTAAAATTAGTATGAAAAGAATAATCGTTATTTTTCTAATTTGTGCATTTCCATCTACCATTTCTGCTCAAAATACGTCAGAAAGTATAGTCGAAAACTTTTTTAATGTTTATAAAAACAATTCATCCGATGCTATAGATTATTTATTTCAAGACAATAAGTGGATGGAAGATAAATTTGAAGAGCTTTTAAATCTAAAAAGCCAACTGTTCGAAAATCAAAAATTGTTGGGAGAATTCTGTGGATACGAAAAAATAACAGAGCAAAATGCAGGAAAAGACTATAAACAATTGGTTTATTTGGTGAAGTACGAAAGACAACCTATTCGCTTTATTTTTGAACTCTACAAACCAAAGGAAAAGTGGATTGTTCTTAACTTTTCTTATGATTTTAATTTTGATTCCGAATTTATAAAATAATATGTATGAAAAATTATTTATTATTGATTGCAATTTCTTTTTTTTCTTTTCAGTAAAAGCACAAAATTTGCTGATTTCATCTTTAAAAAAACGAAAATATAGAGAAAAATCATATGAAGTCCTTATAACAGAAAAAGCACAAGAAGGTGATAGATTTACAGGCGAACGTTTGATTATGCAAGTTCTTTCCTATGAAGACAACCAAATTAAAATTCCTATTATTATTGAAACAGAAGTATTAAATTCCAATCTCTTTCAATCTATCATCGATAATTGAATTCTCTTTCGATCAAAATCCACATCGATTACAGTTACTTGAACAATTTGATTCAAATGAACAACCGAATTTACATCTGATATAAATTCGTTAGCCAACTTAGAAATATGCACCAATCCACTTTCTTTGATTCCTATATCTACAAAACATCCAAAATTCGTGATATTGTTCACAATTCCTTCTAACTTCATTCCTATTTTTAAATCTTCTATCGATTTAATATTCTTATCAAACTGCACCATCACAGCTTTTTTACGCGGATCTAAACCTGGTTTTTCCAACTCGTTCAATATATCTTGTAAAGTCAACTCCCCAACATTTGAATCGACATATTTTTTCAAATCAATTTTCTCAATCAACTTTTCATTTCCAATCAATTCTTCGGTAGAAACCTTTAAATCTTTGGCCATTTTTTCGACTATATGATAGGATTCTGGATGAACTGCCGAATTATCCAAAGGATTTTTCGCATTTGGTATTCTCAAAAAAGCTGATGCTTGTTGAAAAGCTTTTTCTCCCAATCGAGGAACTTTTTTCAAATCTTCTCTCGATACAAAAGCTCCGTTTTCTTTTCGATAATCGATGATATTTTCGGCCAACTTCTCTCCTATTCCTGAAACATAATTTAATAAATGTTTGCTCGCTGTGTTTAAATTTACACCCACTTGATTCACACAAAACATAACTGTTTCATCCAATTCTTCTTTCAATAATTTCTGATCAACATCGTGCTGATATTGACCAACACCAATGGATTTTGGATCAATTTTTACCAATTCCGCCAATGGATCTGCCAACCTTCGACCGATTGAAACCGCGCCTCTAACCGTTACATCATAATTAGGAAATTCCTCACGTGCAATGCTCGAAGCGGAATAAATAGACGCTCCTGCTTCGTTGACAATAAAAACTTTCAAATCTCTGTCAAAAGGGATTTGTTGAATCCATCGCTCAGTTTCACGAGAAGCTGTTCCATTTCCAATCGAAATCGCCTCGATATTATAAGCATTCACCAAAGAACGAATCTTTTTACTCGCTTCTGATCTGTCATTTTGAGGAGGATGTGGATAAACGGTTTCATTGTGCAATAAATTTCCTTGTTCATCCAAACAAACAACTTTACAACCTGAGCGATAACCTGGATCGATTGCTAAAATTCTTTTTTCGCCCAAAGGTGCATTCAACAACAATTGTTTTAAATTGTTCGAGAAAACTTGAATAGAATTTTTATCGGCCTGAAGTTTAGCTTCTTTCAAAACTTCTGTGGACAACGATGGATGCAATAAGCGTGAATAAGCATCTTTGATTGAAGTTTTTATGATTTGAATTACATCTTTTTGATTGGATTTTATGATCGATCGTTCTATAATTTCTATAGCTTTTTCTTTATCAATTTCAACATTGACCCTTAAAAAACCTTCTTTTTCACCTCTTAAAATAGCCAACAAACGATGAGCTGGCGAATGTTTTAGCTTTTCTGAAAAATCGAAATATTGAGCAAATTTTTGCGCATCCTCTTCTTCCTTTTTCTTATTGATAATTTTTGAACTGATGATTGCTTGAAAATTAAATTCTTTTCTCAAACGATTTCTCAACCATTCATTTTCATTGATCCATTCAGCCATTATATCCTGCGCTCCTTCAATTGCTTCTTTTATCGATTTCACTTCATCATTCAAATATCTACTCGCCAATTCATCCACATCCACAATCGCATTTTGTTTCATCAAAATTTTCGCTAAAGCTTCTAAACCTTTTTCTCTTGCAATATCGGCTCGTGTTTTTCTTCTTTTTTTATAAGGCAAATAATAATCTTCTAAAATCACTTCATCATAGCAATTCTCAATTTTCTGTTTCAAATCGGCTGTCAATTTTCCTTGTTCATCGATTGCTTTCAGAATTGTTTCCTTTCGACTTTGTAAATCTTCAAAAGATTGTTTGAGTTTGGAAATTTGAGAAAGTTGAACTTCATCCATATTTCCGGTCATCTCTTTTCGATAGCGAGCGATGAACGGCAAAGTGTTGTCTTCATTCAATAATTTGATAACATTATTAATGGATTGTTTAGGTGCTTGAACTTGCTTTTGAATAAATTGAGTCAATGTCATTTTAAAAGTTGTAAGGCTTCAAAATTAGTCAAAAGCTATTGGATTCAAAACAAATCCTAAAAATTCCATAGAATGATCAAATTAAAGCTATAAAATTCAAATTTGATGATTTAAACATTGATAAAGTGTCTAATTTGATTTGTATCTTTGCAAACTGAAAAATTCAAGTAAAAATGCAATTAACAGAACAAGAAATCATTCGTCGTGAAAAGTTAGCTCAGCTAAGAGAAATGGGAATTGATCCATACCCTGCTGAGGAGTTTGAAATTACTTCAACTGCTGAACAAATCAAGAAGAACTTTGAAGATGGTAAACAGGTGAAACTTGCTGGACGTATGATGTCTGTTCGTCAAATGGGAAAAGCTTCATTTGCGGAATTGCAAGACAGCACTGGAAGAATTCAATTGTATGTCGCAAGAGATAGCATTTCGACCGATGATGAAAATACTGCCTACAATGTATTGTTCAGAAGATTATTGGACATAGGCGATTTTATAGGTATTGAAGGTTTTCAATTCAAAACCAAAGTTGGAGAAATTTCAGTTCACGTAACCAAATTGACTTTACTTTCCAAAGCTTTACGCCCACTCCCAATCGTGAAAACCGATGAAGAAGGCAATGTACATGATGCTTTCGTTGACCCTGAATTGAGATACAGAATGCGATATGTGGATTTAGTTGTAAATCCGCATGTAAAAAACATATTTGTCAAAAGAACAAAACTTTTCAACGCTATGCGCGAATATTTCAACAAACATGGATACATGGAAGTTGAAACACCGATTTTACAACCGATTCCAGGAGGAGCTGCAGCGAAACCTTTCATCACTCATCACAACGCATTGGACATACCACTATATTTGAGAATCGCCAACGAATTGTATTTGAAAAGATTGATAGTTGGTGGGTTTGATGGTGTTTATGAATTTGCAAAAAACTTCAGAAATGAAGGCATGGACAGGACCCATAACCCTGAGTTTACTGTAATGGAAATCTATGTTGCTTACACAGATTATCATTGGATGATGAACTTTACTGAAAAACTTTTGGAACATTGTGCGATTGCCGTAAATGGTAGCACTCAAACGCAATTTGGTGAACATCAAATCGAATGGAAAGCTCCTTATCCAAGAATCAGCATGAGAGATGCCATTATCAAATACACAGGTTTTGATATTCAAGGTAAATCTGAAGATGAAATTCGTCAAGCGGCTATTGATATGGGAATTGAAATCGATGATACCATGGGCAAAGGAAAATTAATCGATGAGATTTTTGGTGAAAAATGTGAAGGAAATTTCATTCAACCGACTTTCATTACGGATTATCCGATAGAAATGTCTCCTTTGACCAAAAAACACAGAACCGAAGAAGGTTTGACCGAACGATTTGAACTAATGGTTTGTGGAAAAGAAATCGCCAATGCTTATTCGGAATTAAATGACCCGATTGACCAAAGAGAAAGATTCGAAGATCAGCTGAAATTATCGGAAAAAGGCGATGATGAAGCCATGTTTATCGATCAGGATTTCTTACGTGCATTGGAATTTGGTATGCCACCTACTTCGGGCTTAGGAATTGGAATGGACAGATTGCTCATGTTCTTAACCAATACTCCTTCTATACAAGAAGTGTTGTTCTTCCCTCAAATGCGACCTGAACAAAAGAAAGTTGAATTGAACGAAGATGCTAAAATGGTTTTTGAACTTTTGAAGAAAGAAGAAAAAATGACTTTAGAAGATTTGAAAAATCAAGCCAATTTATCCAACAAAAAATGGGACAAAGCCATCAAAGAATTGACCCATAAAAAATTAGCGAAAGTAGAAAAAACAGAAGATGGTTTGTTTGTTGAAATTCAATAAATAAATTTACTATTCCAATTAAATACATAAAAAGAGCTGCTTAATGCGGTTCTTTTTTTATTTGTGCCTTATTCGCATACAATTTTTGATACATCCCATCAAAATTCATTAATTTTGCAGCATGATTTCAGAAAATAAGACAGTTGCGTTTCATACATTGGGTTGCAAATTAAATTTTGCAGAAACTTCTACCATTGCGAGAAATTTAACAAAGAACGGTTACAAAAGAGTTGAATTCAATCAACCTTCAGATGTTTACATCATCAATACTTGCTCCGTTACAGCTAATGCTGACAAAGAATGTAGAAGCATCGTTAGAAATGCATTGAAGATCAATCCAGAAGGTTTTATAGTCGTTATAGGATGTTATGCACAGTTAAAACCAAATGAAATTGCAGAAATGGAAGGTGTTGATTTGGTTTTAGGTGCAACAGAAAAATTCAATATCGTCGATTATTTAGACAATTTAGAAAAACATGGAGATGCAACCGTTCATTCTTGTGAAATCGATGAGGCCGATTTTTATGTAGGTTCTTATTCAATAGGCGATAGAACACGTGCTTTCTTGAAAGTACAAGATGGTTGTGATTATAAATGTACCTATTGCACCATCCCTATGGCAAGAGGGATTTCACGTTCAGATACAGTTGAAAATGTATTGAAAAATGCAAGAGAAATCAGTGAAAGAGGAATCAAAGAAATTGTTCTGACTGGCGTAAATGTTGGAGATTATGGTAAAGGAGAATTTGGCAATAAAAAACATGACCATACTTTCTTAGAATTGATTCAAGAATTGGATCAAGTTGAAAGTCTAGAGCGATTTAGAATTTCTTCGATTGAACCAAATTTGTTGAGAAATGAAATCATTGAATTCGTATCAAAGAGCAATAGATTTGTCCCACATTTTCATATTCCTTTACAATCGGGTAGCGATACGATTTTAAAAAAAATGAAACGTCGTTATTTGACAAAATTATATGCAGAAAGAATTAATAAAATCAAAGAATTAATGCCAGATGCATGTATAGGTGTCGATGTAATCGTTGGTTTTCCAGGAGAAACAGATGAACTATTCAACGAAACTTATAATTTCTTAAACGAACTACCTATCAGCTATTTACATGTTTTCACTTATTCTGAAAGACCCAATACTGAAGCAGTAGAATTCGAAGGAGTCGTACCAAATAATATCAGAAAAAAACGCAATAAAATGCTTAGAATTCTTTCTGAGAAAAAACGTTTCGCATTTTATCAATCCCAATTAGGAACTACACAAAAAGTTTTGTGGGAAGCCAATAATAAGCATGGAAAAATGCATGGTTTCACTGAAAATTATGTGAAAGTTGAAACTGATTATAATGAGCATTTGATCAATAGTATTGAATATGTTCATTTAAAAGAAATTAATTCCTTGGCAATAGTAGAGATTGAAAGAATCACTGAATTAGAAAATCATACTTGATATGACTTTTACAAATAGAATCGATAATTTTACTTTAAGCCTAATAACTGTAGTAATTTTAATTTGCTTATTGACAATTATTTTCGCTTGGTGGAGCAATACTCAAATCTTTGGATTCAATTTGTGGTTGACGATTTTATTATTGAGTATAATTGGTATTATCATTTGGACTATAAAAGATACTTTCTATATTTTGACTGAAAAAGAATTGAAATTCAAATCTGGTTTTCTAAAAGGAAGCATTAAAACAGAATCAATCAAAGAATTAGAAGTGAACAAAACCATGTGGGTTGGTATAAAACCTGCAACTGCAAAAAGAGGTGTAATTGTAAAATACAATCAATTTGACCAAATCTATATCAGTCCAAGAGATAATGAGGAATTTGTCAAAGAATTATTGAAAATCAAACCTGAAATCAAGATAAATCGATATTAAATGAAAATTTATCAAATCAGCGGAATGGGTGCCAACGAAAAAGTTTATAAAAACTTAAGAATTAACCCAGAATTCGAAATAATTTACATTCCATGGCTACAACCTGAAGAAGATGAAACGCTGAGACACTATGCCGAGCGTATGGCTGAAACAATCAATCCTAATCAAGAATTCATTGTGATGGGTATGTCTTTCGGAGGAATTATCACCAAGGAGATCAATCAATTCCTAAATCCACGTTTCAACATCCTCATTTCAACCATAAAAAACAGTTCTGAAAAACCTTCATATATGAAGTTATCGTCCAGAACTAATATTCACAAATACATTCCACCATCGCTCATCACTTCTGACAGCTTCTTATCATATTCTATTTTCAGAAAGTTATACAGCACAAAATTGCCTGATTTAAAAGAGATTTTCGAATTTAGGGATCATTATTATCTGAAGTGGGCTGCCGATCGAATTGTAAATTGGGAAAGTAAGAATCCAATGCAAAATTACGTTCATATTCATGGAAATAAAGACATAGTTTTTCCAATATCAAAAATAAATGATGCAATAGAAATTCAAGGTGGATCGCATGTGATGATTATGAATCATGCAAAGAAAATTTCGAATATCATCAATGATAATTTATCGAAGATTTAACTCATTTGATTTCTTTTCCTAAATTAACTTTTTCCCAGAAATCTTTTGAGTTCAATGGAGGTTTAACTCTATCATCCGACTCAAAGGCTTTCATATAAAACTTCAAATCATTCAGGTCAAAACTCAATTTGAATTCATCTCTGAGTTCTTCATTATTATTTACAAAACAAAGGTTGCCATAGCTACGATCGTGTAAGAAAGTCAAACCTGTGGATGATTCAATGGCTTTAATCAAAGATTTTTGATTTGAATTCATGAATTAAAGTTAAAGATTTAAAATCAAATTGATAAAAAAAACGCTGTTTCAAATGAATGAAACAGCGTTTGATATGATTTAAAGTAAGTTTTAACTACACTTTAATTTCTACTTCTACTCCACTTGGAAGTTCTAATTTCATCAAAGCATCAACTGTTTTAGACGATGAACTATAAATGTCCAACAATCTTTTGTGAGCGTTCAATTGAAATTGTTCACGTGATTTATTGTTTACGTGTGGAGATCTTAAAACCGTAAAGATTCTTTTGTGAGTTGGTAAAGGGATTGGACCATTTACAACAGCACCCGTAGATTTTACAGTTTTCACAATCTTTTCAGCAGATTTATCTACTAAATTGTGATCGTATGATTTTAATTTTATTCTAATTTTTTGACTCATCATTCAAAGATTATACAGTTGTACCTTTAGCTTTTGCAATTACTTCATCTGCTATGTTTTGAGGAGCTTCCTCATAGTGATCAAACTCCATAGTAGAAGTTGCACGACCTGAAGTCAATGTACGTAAAGCCGTAACATAACCAAACATTTCAGATAAAGGTACGAAAGCTCTAACCACTTTTGCACCAGCTCTATCGTCCATACCGGTTACTGTACCTCTACGACGGTTCAAGTCACCAACAACATCACCCATATTTTCTTCTGGAGTCAATACTTCTAATTTCATAATTGGCTCAAGAATAACCGCTCTTGCAGCTTTTGCAGCTTCACGGTAACCTAATTTAGCAGCCAATTCGAAAGACAACTGGTCAGAGTCAACTGGGTGGAAAGAACCATCAACCAAAGTAACTTTCATTGAGTCCATTTCATATCCAGCCAAAGGACCGTTTTTCATAGCTTCTTTAAATCCTTTCTCTACTGAAGGGATGTACTCTCTTGGTACGTTTCCTCCTTTGATTTCAGAAATAAATTCTAAGCCTTCTTTACCTTCATCTGCAGGACCGATAGTAAATACGATATCAGCGAATTTACCACGACCACCCGTTTGCTTTTTATAAGTTTCACGGTGATTTGCTTCAACAGTAAATGCTTCTTTGTATTCAACTTGAGGTTGTCCTTGATTCACTTCAACTTTAAACTCTCTTTTCAGACGGTCGATAATAATATCTAAGTGTAACTCACCCATACCTGAAATTACAGTTTGACCTGAAGCTTCATCAGTTTTAACTTGGAAAGTTGGATCTTCTTCAGCCAATTTAGCCAAAGCAGCACCTAACTTATCCATATCACCTTGCGTTTTAGGCTCTACCGCAACTCCAATAACTGGATCTGGGAATTTCATCGATTCTAAAACGATAGGATGTTTCTCATCACATAGAGTATCTCCTGTTTTGATATCTTTAAATCCAACAGCTGCTCCAATATCACCAGCTTCGATATAATCTACTGGCTCTTGTTTGTTAGAGTGCATTTGGAAGATACGAGAGATACGCTCTTTATTTCCTGAACGAGTATTCAATACATAAGAACCAGCATCTAAACGACCAGAATATGATCTAAAGAAAGCCAAACGACCAACGAATGGGTCAGTAGCAATCTTAAATGACAATGCAGCAAATGGTTCGTTTACTGAAGGTTTTCTGATAACTTTCTCTTCAGTATCTGGATGAACTCCTTCGATATCATCTTTGTCCAATGGTGAAGGCAAGTAACGACATACACCATCGATCAAGAATTGTACTCCTTTGTTTTTAAATGAAGAACCACAAACCATAGGGATGATACTTCTATCCAAAGTTGCAGCACGTAGTGCAGCATGAATTTCGTCCTCAGTAATTGAGTCTTCGTCCTCCATGTACTTTTCAAGAAGATTCTCATCGTATGCAGCAACTTCTTCGATCAAATGGTCTCTGTGTTTCTTAACCATTTCCTTCATGTCTTCAGGAATTTCAACGATGTCGAAAGTTGTACCGAAGTTTTCATCGTGCCATACGATCCCCTTGTTTGTAACTAAGTCAACAATTCCTTTAAAGTCTGCTTCGTCACCAATTGGCAATACGATAGGCACTGCATTAGAACCTAACATATCTTTAACTTGTTGACAAACTCCTAAGAAGTCAGAACCTTGTCGGTCCATTTTGTTAACAAAGCCTATACGTGGAACTTTGTAGTTATCTGCCAAACGCCAGTTAGTTTCTGACTGAGGCTCTACACCATCTACCGCAGAAAACAAGAATACCAATCCATCCAATACACGTAAAGAACGGTTTACTTCAACCGTAAAGTCAACGTGACCTGGAGTATCGATAATGTTGAAATGATAATCTTTGGTTTCAGGAGTTGGTTTTCCTTGATTCAATGGAAATTTCCACGTACATGTAGTTGCTGCAGATTGAATTGTAATTCCTCTTTCAGCTTCTTGCTCCATCCAGTCCATAGTAGAAGTTCCCTCGTGAGTCTCTCCTAATTTATGGTTTCTTCCTGTATAGAACAATATACGTTCTGTAGTTGTTGTTTTACCGGCATCAATGTGTGCAGCGATACCAATATTTCTTGTAAATTTTAAATCTCTTGCCATCTTAATTAAACTCTAAAGTGTGCGAATGCTTTGTTAGCTTCAGCCATCTTATGGGTATCCTGACGTTTTTTAACGGCAGCTCCCTCCTCTTTTGCAGCAGCAATAATCTCACCAGCCAATTTTTGAGCCATTGACTTTTCATTACGCTTTCTTGCATAAATAATCAACCATTTCATCGCAGTAGCAATTTTTCTATCTGGACGAATTTCCATCGGAATCTGGAAAGTAGCTCCACCTACACGACGAGAACGAACCTCTACGTGTGGCATAACATTGGTCAATGCTTCTTTCCATATGTCGATTGCTGACTTTTCAGCATCTTCTTTTCTTTGTTCTACGATGTCCATTGCTTCATAAAAAATTCTGAAAGCAACACTCTTCTTACCATCGTACATCATGTTGTTCACAAAACGCGTTACTAATTGATCATTAAACTTTGGATCTGGAAGTAACGTTCTTCTTTTAATCGGATTTCTACTCATTTCTCAAAGTTTATTATTTTTTAGGGCGCTTTGCACCATACTTACTTCTACCCTGGGCTCTGTCTGTAACTCCAGCGGTATCCAACGCTCCACGTACTACGTGATAACGTACACCAGGTAAATCTTTTACCCTTCCTCCTCTAACCAATACTATCGAGTGCTCTTGCAAGTTGTGCCCTTCTCCACCGATGTAAGCGTTAACTTCTTTACCATTAGACAATCTAACACGAGCTACTTTACGCATAGCTGAGTTAGGTTTCTTTGGTGTAGTTGTGTACACACGGGTACAAACGCCACGACGTTGAGGACAAGACTCCAAAGCAGCCGATTTACTCTTCTTGGCTAGGTGTTTTCTTCCTTTTCTTACTAATTGTTGTATTGTTGGCATACTATAAAATATGTTTAACCCCATTTTTTGGGAATGCAAAAGTACAATTAATTAAATAAGTAACAAATATTTAAGGTGATTTTTTCATAAAAAACCCTAAGTTTGAACGAAATGAATCCTCTTTTTACAACATTCGAAATTTAATTGACTGTTTTATCAAACTCTAAAGTTTTCGTAAACTCTTATTCTTATATTTGTTCAATTCAATTTTAAATTTAAATAAATGCCAGGTTTTGAATTTTTTGACCAAGATGAAATTAAACATATCAATGATGTAATGAATTCAGGTATCCTCATGAGATACAATTTTGATGAAATGAGAAACAATCATTGGAAAGCCAAAGAACTTGAACAAGCTATTGCTGATAAATTCAAAATCAATCACGTTCATTTAACCAGCAGTGGTACCACAGCTCTAATCACAGCTATCAAAGCGCTAGGCATAGGCGCAGGTGATGAAATCATCATGCCTACCTTTACTTTTGTAGCGAGTTTCGAAGCGATTTTATTCACCGGTGCAATTCCTGTATTCGCGGATATAGACGATACGCTTACACTCTGCCCTCAATCAGTCGAAAAAGCTATTTCACCAAGAACTAAGGCCGTCATGCCTATTCATATGTGTGGATCAATGTCCGATATGGACGCTTTGATGAAAATTGCTAAAAAACATAATCTATATATAATCGAAGATGCTTGCCAAGCCACAGGTGCTACTTATAACAACCAATTTTTAGGAACCATAGGCGATATTGGCTGTTTGTCCTTTGACTTTGTAAAAACTGTTACTTGTGGTGAAGGTGGAGCGATTATGACTCGTGATTTAGATACTTATAATTATTGTCATCAATTTTCCGACCATGGACACGATCATATCGGAAACGATAGAGGAGCAGAAAATCATCCCATCATTGGTTTGAATTTTAGAATCTCTGAACTGCACGCAGCTATTGGTTTGGCGCAATGGAATAAACTCGATAAGTTTTTACAACATCAACGCAACCTAAAAACCAAAATGAAAGCTGAATTAGAGAATTTTAATGAAATTCAATTTCGTAGAATTCCAGATGAAAAAGGTGATAACGCTTCCTTCCTTTCACTCCTATTGAAAGATGATAAAACTGCTGAATCCTTGGCAAATAAACTCAAAGAAGAAAAAATCCCTTGTGCCTATTGGTTCAAAAATAATTGGCACTACATCAGAGGTTGGCATCATTTTAAAGAGTTAAAAAATAACGAGCAACTCTATAAAGAACAAAGAGATTTATTGCCCGATTATAAAAACCAAGACTTTAGTGCTTCGGATGAAATCATGAGCAGAGTTGTTTCCATTCCAATTTCGCTCAAATGGTCAGAAAACCAAGCGATTGAAATTGCTAAAACCATTGTCAAATCAATTCAAAAAATTTAATCCCATGAAAAAGGTAATTTTATTCAGACATGGAAAAAGTTTATGGGAAACTGGTGTGAGCGATTATGAAAGAGACATCAGTTTTATAGGTGAAGAAAGAACAGAAAAATCAGCCAAAGAATTGTTGAGACAACTGGATTTTGACATCGACATTTGGTATTCGAGTCCGGCCTTACGAGCGAGAAGAACTGCTGAAATCGTAGCCTCGAAATTTCCTTATCCTGTCGATATCAATTACGATGAAAAACTCTATACATTTTCGTTTTTTGATTTGCTGAGATTTATTAAAAATCTAAACAATGATTATCAAACAGCGATTTTTTTCGGACATAACGAAGCTTATACAGAATTTATCAATCGAATGGGTGATGATTTCCAAAACAATTTACCTACTTCGGGCGTTGCTATTATAGCATTTGATACTGATGATTGGCAAGAGCTCGACAAAGGAAAAACCATATCAATCATAAAACCTAAAAAATTGTGAAGCAAGAATTATATATCAATAGAGAAGTAAGCTGGCTCAAATTCAACGCAAGAGTACTTCAAGAAGCGAAGGATCCGAGTGTTCCTCTGCTCGAAAGATTGAGATTTCTTGGAATCTATTCCAACAATTTAGATGAATTTTATTCGGTTAGATATTCAAGAGTTTTAAGATCCATTCAACTAAAAAGTAGGGTTTATAAAAATATTATAGAAGATCAAACCGATGAAGAACTGATTGAGGAAATCAATCAAATTGTTGCTAAACAACGCATAGAATATGATGCTTTGTACGATGAAATTCTCCTCGAACTAGAAAAACACAATATCTATTTTATAGATGATAAAAACATTCCAGAAGCATATGTCGATTTTGTCACTGATTATTTCAAAACTGAAATCAATCAAACCTTAGGTGTTTACATTTTAGACAAAAACACGCCTGCTCCTCCTTTGCGCGATGGGGCATTTTATCTGGCGGTAAATTTCATTGGAAAAGATTATAAAAAATGTGCACTCATAGACGTTCCTACTCAATCTTCTTCGAGATTTGTTTTACTTCCAAAAATCGATGAGAAACAATATGTGATGTATTTGGAAGATATCATCAGGTATCATTTGGATGAAATTTTCAAGGTTTTGACCTATGAAAAACTCGAAGCTCATTCCATTAAAATCTCAAGAGATTCTGAATTAGAAATCGACAATGACTTGGAAGACAGCATAGTCGAAAAAATAGCTAAAAGTTTAGAAAATCGTAGAAAGGGTGAACCTGTTAGAATTGTTTATGACAAAGATTTAAATCCTGAAATTCTCGATTTCCTCAAGAGAAAACTTCAAATCGATGATTATGACAGTGTGATTCCCGGCGGAAAATATCACAACAAAAGAGATTTAATGGATTTTCCAAACTTGGGAAAAAAGCATTTAGTGTATGAAAAAATAAAACCTATCATCCCAAAAAGCGTAAAGAAATACAAAACTCTTTTTAAGGCGATTTCTGCAGAAGATCATTTGTTGTATATGCCTTATCACGATTATTCTGTTTTCATAAGCTTTCTAAGAGAAGCAGCTATTGACCCTAAAGTGACCAAAATAGGCATAACTATTTATCGCGTTCCAAGTGCTTCTAAAGTGATGATTGCACTCATCAATGCAGCGAGAAATGGTAAAGAAGTAACTGCAGTTTTGGAATTAAGAGCAAGATTTGACGAGGCCAATAACGTAAAATGGTCGAAGCGACTGAAAGAAGCTGGAGTAAAAGTAATTTTTGGAGTGCAAGGACTTAAGGTGCATTCAAAAATCGGTTATATAGAAAGAAAAGCAGAAGGAGACACTGCTACTTCTTATGCATTCATCAGTACAGGAAATTTCCATTCGGGAACTGCAAAACTTTATACAGATCATTTACTTTTGACTTCAAATCCTAAAATTACTAAAGAAATCAATCAAATCTTTAGATTTTTCAACGCCAATTATTTAACTCAATCCTATAAACATCTATTGGTTTCTCCAATGAAAAATCGAAAAAAATTGGTGAAATTCATCAAAAAAGAAATCAAAAATCATCGTAAAGGATTGCCTTCAGGAATCAATTTAAAACTCAACAGTTTGAGCGATAAAGAAATTATAGATTTACTTTATGAAGCTTCAAAAGCAGGTGTAAAAGTCAGACTTGTTGTCAGAGGAATTCATTCGCTTATTCCAGGGATTAAAGGAATTTCGGAGAATATAGAATCCGTAGGCATCATCGATAAATTCTTGGAACACACTCGAATTTATTGGTTCAAAAATGCAGGTGATGATAGAGTTTTTATTTCTTCGGCCGATATGATGTTTAGAAATTTAGACATGCGAGTTGAAGTGGCTTGTCCGATTTATGATGAGAGAATTAAAAAACAAGTTATGGATTCATTTGAACTGAGTTTCAATGACAATGTGAAAGCAAGATATCATGATGCTGAAGATAGTTTAACTTACAAAAGAAACGATTTACCACCCCAAAGGTCTCAATTTACAACTTATGAATATATTTTGAAAAATGAAACCGTAAGTAAAGAAGAACAATCACTCAATGAAACATCGAAATAAGATAAAAATCAGAAAATTAGCAGCTATCGACATCGGTTCAAACGCGATGCGATTATTGATTAATTACGTATATGAAATTCCTGGTGAAACTCCAGTTTTCAATAAAACAAATCTGCTTCGTTTACCAGTTCGTTTGGGTAAAGATGTATTTATCAATAAAAAAATTTCAAATAAAAATAAGAATCGAATGTTGGATGCCATGACAACTTTCCGATTGGTCATGGATCTTTATGGTGTGGAAGAATATAAAGCTTATGCGACTTCTGCCATGCGTGAAGCTGAAAACGGTGAAGAAATCATCAAAAAAATTAAAAAGAAAGCGGATATAAACATCGAAATCATCGATGGACAAACTGAGGCTGAATTGACTTTTAAATCAGATTTGCAAAAATTCTTTTTGGACAAAAGAAATTATTTGTACGTCGATGTTGGTGGTGGAAGTACAGAATTAACATTGCTTTCAAATGGTGAAGTGATAGATTCTCAATCGTTCAGAGTGGGTACAGTGAGAATGCTCGAAGGAAAAGTGGACAAAAACGTTTATCCTGAAATGAAAAAATGGGTAGAAGAAAATGTGAGAAAATATGAAGTAGATCTGATCGGTTCAGGTGGAAATATCAATCACATTTATAAGTATTCCGGCATCAAATTAGGAAAACCTATGTCGGGTGCATATTTGAGAAAGAAGTATCGATTGGTTCGCGATTTATCTTTTGAGCAAAGGTTGATTCAGCTCAATATGAAAACCGACCGTGCGGACGTTGTAGAACACGCAATGGAAATCTATATCAAAGTCATGAAATGGAGCCGATCTAAAAAAATATATGTTCCCAAAGTGGGTATTGCTGATGGAATGATTAAAACACTTTACGAAAAAAGTTTCAAAAAATCAACTCGTCAAAGCATTTAAAATAGTGGAAGATTTCAATTCAGTTTCTTTCCACTCATTGTGGGCCTGACTTGTGGCTGTAATTCCTCCGCCAACATAAATATAAATTACATCTTTGAACAATTGAGAAGAACGTAAATTGACGTAATATTCTCTTTCATCTCCTTGAATCAAACCGATATAACCCGAATAAAATTCTCGGTCATATCTCTCATGCTCGACTATATAATCAAAAGCTGCTTGTTTGGGCATTCCGCACAATGCAGGAGTTGGATGTAAATTTGCTAATAAGTTTTCTAATGGATAATCTTCCGTAATCTCAGCAGAAATATATGTTTTTAAATGTTCAAATTTCCCAGCGCGAACAGTTTCAGGTCCAATTACTTTTTGATTTTCAGTATCTGAAATACAATCCAAAATAAAATCAGTCACTATTTGTTGCTCATCGATTTCCTTCTCTGTCCATTCATCTTCAGGACGTTTTGTAGCAGCCAAAGAAACTGTTTTGATTTGACTTCCTGACTTGCTCAACAAAAGTTCAGGAGTAGCTCCCATCCAAACTTCTTTGGATGGATTCATCCACAAAAAAACCAAAGCGGTAGCATGTTGATCCATCAAATTTTTATAAGATTTCAACAAATTATAAGATTGATTATCGACCACCTTCCTCCTACTCATTACCACTTTTCTTATGGCTTGCGCCTGAATTGTATTGATGGTTTCCTGAATAATTTCCTCATATTCGGATTGTGACAAAGCTGTATTTGAGGGCGATTGTTCCAAATCGATTTCAAAATCAAAATTAAATCTATGCTGATCTATGAAAAGTGGATTTGCATCCGAAATTTCCTTTTCAATGGTGGAATCAAACGAATGAAATACAATCGAATTCAGCTCTGAACCATCGTTCACAATTAAACGAACAAGTTTTTCATTGGGTTTTCTCAATAAAGCAAATGGTGATTTATCTAAAATTGCTTGTTGTAATTTTTCTAAAAAAAGATCAACCATAAATTTTAATTTTAAACATAATCTTTTGGAACAATTGAATTTGTCAAATGACAATAAGTCAACAGTTTTCCTTCTTCATCTTTAATTTCTATTTTGATCAAATGAGTAGTTCTTCCTTTTCGAACAAACTCAGCTCTCGCAGTAACCATTCCATCTTTTTTAGGACGTATATGATTGGCATTCATCTGCATTCCCACAGATTTGAATTGAGTAGTATTGACTGAAATCGCAGACAATACACTACCAACAGTTTCTGCCAAAGCGATGCTTGCACCTCCATGCATAATTCCATAAGGTTGATGAACTTTGGGACCAACCGGCATAGTTGCTTCAATAAAATCTTCACCAACATCTGAAAATTGAATTTCCAATGCTTCCATCAAAGTATTGGCATTCATCTCATTCAACCTTTTTAAAACTTTATCTTTGTCCATTAAAATATTTTAGGGTTATAATTTTCTGGATGTTTCCCTTGAATGTTTTTATAAAAATCTTGAATTTCCATAAAAACTTCATCTTTTGATTTATTATTGATATCAATAACTTTTCCAATTCCAGCGATTTTCTTTTGGTAGTCACAATATGAAAGAACGATTGGAACTTGGGCTTTCTCAGCAATATAATAAAATCCTGTTTTCCATTGTTTCGCCCAAGAACGCGAACCTTCTGGTGTATTTAATAAATATAAATTATCTGTTTGATTCAACATATTTGCTGCAAAATCTACCATATTTGATCTTTGAGAACGATCGATTCCAATTCCACCCAAAGTTCTAAAAATAAATCCATACCAAGGTTTTGTCCAACTGTCTTTGATATAAAATTTCATAGGAATTTTCAAATACCAAAAAGCAAAGATAGCATAGAAAAAATCCCAATTGGAAGTGTGAGGTGCAGCGACGAGCACACATTTAGAAATATCTTTTACAGGAACGCTTATATCAAATTTCCATCCCATGGTTTTAAAAAACAACCAACCTATCGCTTTTTTCATATCGATTCATTAACTGAACAAAGATAAGCTTTCAATTCATGCAATTTAGTTTAGTTCAATGAGAAAACTCAGAAGTATATAAAAAAATAAAGCTGGAATTAAACATCCAGCTTTATTATACATTTAAGTAAAGTTCGTTCTAACTGATAAATGAAATTATCAAATCAATTACCAAGGACATTAATGTTAAGAGAATCTGTACCATCTGTAATTTTGATATTATTTTTATTTATAATTACTTTTTCGTCACCATCTTGAATATTTATGCCATCGACAGAAATATTTACTTTTGCACCATCAATTGATTTTTTTGAATGAGAATCATCCTCAGGACAATTTAAACACTCAAAATTATCATCAACAAATTTATAAAATTTATTGTTACCATCTTCATAATTTTTGAAATTCGATCCTTTTTCTTTTGAAACTACTGTTTTTACATTTTTAAAGTTTACTGCTTTATCTTTAGGAACATATAGATTTATACCCACGGATTGATTTCTAATTTTCGAATGATCTTCCAATGCCAAAAACGCATCCAATTCTAACTTTCCATTTGAGTTCAACTGATAATTATATTCGATTTTCTCAGCATTTTTTCGTGCATCATCCATGTCTGAACCTTTTGAGAAATAAACAACTTCAACCCAAACTTGATCATCTTCAGATTCAAAGACTTCAACTTTTTTTGGAATTTCCTTCAAGGTTTCACCATCGATTTTAAAGAAATCATCAACAACCAAATCAAATCCTAATTTCAAACGCTTTTTACCTTTGAAATGATGTTCTTTGAATTCCACCACCAAAGTATCTTGTGGAATTGTATAAGCATTTTTATCGGCAAAATTAATTTCATTGGTAAAATTCTTCACCACTCCTAAACTCAAAATCACTACTCCAACTATGGACGAAATCCACAATCCTAATGAGCCAAAAACGAAAAATTTGTTTACTCTAACTCTTGATGAAATCAAGCTCGCCCCGAATACGACTGAAAAAATCGCTGGAATCACTATGATTAAAAACACCAAAGCTTTTGCTAACCAATCTTGCCATTCATGATCAAAACTATTTTGAAAAATTGTGAATGGAATACTCACTGCTGAAATCACAAAAACTAAAATTGCCGTAATCAAAAACCCAATTCCCATCAAAATAAAAATACATCCAAAAACGATCAAAGCGACTTTTGCTAAACTTCTTAAAATCTGACCAATGGTCGAAGAAGTGTTTGATGTAGCTTTTTTTACTTCAGCTGAAAATTGAGTTGCCGACTTTTTTATATTTTCCAAATCAGCGGTTTTTCCCAACATTTCATATCTCTGAGAAGTCGTTTCAGCTTTTGGCAACACTATCCATAAAATGATATAAGATATAATGGTAAACATAGTTCCAGTCAAAGGAATATCAGCAAAAAATAACACTATCCAAGCCACACGAGTGATCCAAGTTTCGACTCCTATATAATGAGCCAAACCAGACAAAACACCAGCCAAAACCTTATCTTCTGGATCTCTATAAAGTTTCTTTTTCTTAGTTTCTGAACTCTGTTTGAAAGAAGTCGTTCCCTCTGCATCCTCATCGACATATTGCTCAGGCTCACCCATTACTTCTATGACATGTTCCACATCAAAACTATTCACAACTTCTCTACCTGACAATCGCTCCTTGAAGAGCTCGGCTATTCGAACTTCAACATCAGACATTATCTCATCAACTCCTTCCATATTGCCCAAGGAAATACGAATTTGATCAAGATATTTCTCTAATTTATTATAGGCTACTTCATCGATTATGAATGAAAATCCGCCTAAACTGATTGATATTGTCTTGTCCATATTATTTCTTTTCTTGTGTTATTTTATTTACTGCTTGTTTTAATTGTATCCAAGTTTGTTCTAATTCTTTTAGAAACTCTTCTCCTTGTTCAGTTAGTGAAAAATATTTTCTCGGTGGACCTGAACTGGATTCCTCCCAACGATATTCCAATACTTCCTCATTTTTTAGTCGAGTCAACAAAGGATAAATAGTCCCCTCCACTACTATCATTTCAGATTTTTTTAATTGGTCCAAAATGTCCGAAGCATAAGCATCGCCCGTTTTTTGTATGATACTGAGAATGCAATACTCAAGTATGCCCTTTCTCATCTGTGTTTTGGTTTTTTCAATATCCATAATCTCTGTTGTTATGCTATGCAAATATACATACATTATATAGTACTATGCAAGACAAAGTACTATGTTTTAATATAAAAAATCCTGAAATCAAGACAAATATCTCTTTTTCAGGATTTTACGATTTGAAATGTTTTTATAATTATTTGAATTTATTGGTCAATTCACCTCTTAAATTGGTTTCATATGCTTTTTTGAACTCAGATTTGCTTAAATTTTGCCCCAACAAATGTATAGTTTTTGTGACCGAAGCTTCAGTTGTCAAATCGTAACCATTGACGGCATCTATTTCTTTGAAAATATCACTGGTTTCATACCTACCTATTTCCACCATTCCACCTGC
>DEQC01000109.1:24616-27282 GCA_002359055.1 Flavobacteriales bacterium UBA3376
AAATCTTTGAACCAATCGTAAGAAAAAGTATTACCCGAACCAAATGCTTCTATAATTAGTGCTTTCATGTCTTTGGTTGCAAATATACTTTCAATGAATTCTCTGCGCATTCCTGGGAAAATTTTCATCAAGCCCAAATGGGTATCGACTTTGGTATTGATCGAAAATGGAATCGATGGATTTTCTTTTAGCAACAAATGTTCTTTCACATCTAAATGAATTCCGGATTCACCCAAATCTGGGAAGTCTGGAGAATCAAAAGCATCGAAGTTTTCTGCATTGATTTTGGTCGTTCGATTGGCTCTCAACAATTTATATTCGAAGTAAATACAAACTTCACTAATCACTGGAGCGCCATCTTTTTGTAAAGAAGCAAAATGCAAAGAAGTAATAAGATTTTCTTTAGCATCTGTTCTTAAATCACCCACAGGAAGTTGAGAACCTGTGAAAATAACAGGTTTTTGAAGTCCATTCAGCATAAAGCTCAAAGCCGAAGCAGAATACGCCATAGTATCGGTCCCATGTAAAATCACAAAACCATCATAGTTTTCATAGTTAAGTTCAATAATTTCAGCCAATTCAATCCAATGTTCGGGGTGTAAATCCGATGAATCAATCGGTTGATCGAAGCCTGTATAATCGATTTGGCAATCGATAAGTTTTAATTCGGGAATGTGTTTCAATAAATTTTCAAAATCGAAAGGAACCAGAGATTCGTTTTCATAATCCTTTACCATTCCTATGGTTCCACCTGTATAAACCAATAATATCTTTGTTTTCATTTTGCAAATAATTGTGCCGAAGTTAAAGAAATCTAATTTAGACTACAATAGCAAAATATATTTCTTTAAAAACAATGCAATTTATTTTAACATTTGTAATTAATTTGCAAAGAAATGGAATACTTATTGCATTCCAAACATCGTGGCTATCCTTTAAGTTTTTTCGCTTAGCCAATAAACATTTAAAATAAACGTTGTAATAACAAGTAAATAAATATAGTACTTATGAGATTATCCATTTTATCAGTAGTAGCATTAGCCGCTTTGGTGGTTACGAGTTGTGTTCCACAGAAGAAATATGATGAACTACAAAACAGATTCAACAGTGTTTATGCAGAAAATCAAGGTTGTCAAACCGAATTAGCTGCTTCTAAAACCAGAGTACAGAGTTTAGAAGATATGCTAAATGCGGAAAGAAGCAACTTGGCTTCTATGCAAGCTGCTTTGACGGAGTGTTTAGCTGGAAGTAAACAAGGAGGTGTAAATATCTCTAAATTGGTTGACGAAATCAATGCCTCTAACAAGTACATCAAACACTTAACAGAAATCAATCGTAAAAACGATTCATTGAACATGGTATTGACCAACAACTTAACTCGTTCTTTAAGTAGAGAAGAAATGAGAGATGTTGATGTTCAAGTATTGAAAGGTGTAGTTTACATTTCATTATCTGATAACATGTTGTATAAGTCTGGTAGCTATGAAATCAGCCCAGCAGCTAACGAAACTTTAGCGAAAATTGCTAAAATCATCAAAGATTACAAAGATTATGATGTGTTAATTGAAGGTAATACAGACAATGTTCCAATCAGAAGAGAGAACATCAGAAACAACTGGGATTTGAGTACTTTACGTGCCTCATCTGTAGTTCAAGCGCTTCAAAACAATCATGGTGTTGACCCTAAACGTCTAACTGCTGGTGGTCGTGGTGAATACAACCCAATTGCGAGCAACGCTACTGAAGAAGGTAGAACAAGAAACAGACGTACACAAATCATCATCACTCCGAAACTTGATGAGTTCATGGAGTTGATCGGTCAAGGACCTGAGTCTGTACAATAAATTAATAAGATTCTAATAGAAAAATGGCGGGCTTTTTATGAAAGTCCGCTTTTTTTTGTGCCCATTCTTTGATACTTAAACGAATGATCATTTCATCATCTAAACTCAAATTCGAAGCTATACAAACTTGGGTCGATGGATGGCAAAATTTAATCAAATCTTCAAGCAATTGATTGTTTCGATAGGGAGTTTCCATAAAAATTTGAGTACAGTTGTTCTTCTTACTTTCGATCTCTAATTTTTGAATGGCTTTTTTCCTTTCAAATTTGTCAATCGGTAAATATCCATGAAACATAAATTTCTGACCATTCATACCCGACGCCATCAATGCCATCAAAATTGAAGAAGGCCCGACCAATGGTATCACTTGAACATTTCGTTTGTGTGCAAGCTCAACCAGATTCGCACCTGGATCAGCTATGGCTGGCAATCCTGCTTCGGAAATAATTCCTATAGACTCTTTTCTATCAAAAAGCTGAGCAAGCTCATAAAGCTCCTCAGCTGTAGTATTTTTGTTTAAAATATGAATTTCTAATTCACTCTGTTTTTTATTGGGAAGTATCGTCTTTATAAATCTTCTTGCAGATTTTTCATTTTCTACGACAAAGATTTGTAATTGTTCGACGATTTCTATGTTGTATTTGGGTAAAACTCGATGAAAATCACTTTCACCCAATAAACTTGGAATCAAATAAAGTTTAGAACTCATTGTTTATTTATCAATTCTTCAGCGATACGATCCGAAGCTTCATCCAACAAATCGAATACCTTCTGAAATCCATCAATTCCTCCAAAATAAGGATCAGGTACATCTTCAGAATT
>DEQC01000109.1:27472-49439 GCA_002359055.1 Flavobacteriales bacterium UBA3376
GGCAATTTACCCACATGCCAATTTCCAGTTCCTGCAGAATCGACTTTAAAGTTTTCAGGCAGTTTAGTTTTCATAATTCCTTCTGCCAAAGGCGATCTACAAATATTACCCAAACAAACCATTAAAATTTTCATATGTAAAGTTTTATTCCGAACCAATTTTTCTATTCAAATCCTCTACATAACCTCTGAAAATCTTATCGGTTTCAGACAAATTCTTAACAGTTTTACATGCGTGAAGAACAGTTGCGTGATCACGTTTTCCTATTTGCGAACCAATACTCGCCAAAGAAGCTTTGGTGTATTTCTTTGCAAAATACATCGCCAATTGTCTGGCTTGAACAATATCTCGCTTACGTGTTTTGGATTGAACTTCTTCGATTGGAATTTTGAAATAATCACAAACTACTCTTTGGATATAATCGATGGAAATTTCTTTTCTCGTATTTGAAATAAAATTAGAAAGAGTCTTTTTAGTTAATTCTAAAGTGATTTCTTTCTTATTCAAAGTCGATTGAGCGATGATAGAATTTAGGCAACCTTCGAGTTCTCTGATATTGGTTTTGATGTTTTTAGCGATATAATTCACTACATCTTCAGGAAGTTCGATTCCATCTTTTTCCATTTTATGTTTCAAAATCGCCAATCTCGTATCATAATCCGGCAATTGCAAATCGGCAGAAAGTCCCCATTTGAATCTTGAAATGAGTCTTTGCTCAATATCTTGAATATCTACTGGTGGTTTATCAGATGTAAGAATTATCTGTTTACCTTTTTGTTGCAGATCATTGAAGATATTGAAAAAGACATCTTGGGTTGCTTTTTTGCTCGATAAAAAATGTATGTCGTCTATGATTAAGATATCGATCATTTGATAAAAATGGATAAAATCATTTCTATTGTTGTTTCTGGCTGCATCTGTAAATTGTTGTACGAATTTATCTGTCGAAACATATAGAACTGTTTTATCAGGATGATATTCTTTGGCTTCTAAACCGATGGCATGTGCCAAATGAGTTTTCCCTAATCCAACTCCACCATAAATAAACAATGGGTTGAAAGCTGTTCCTCCAGGTCGTTTAGCTACAGCTTTACCGGCAGATCTCGCCAAACGATTGCTCTCCCCTTCTATAAAATTCCCAAAATTGTAGTTTACATTTAATTGAGAGTCTATTTTGATTTTTTGTAAACCTGGGATAATGAAAGGATTTTTAACCTTAGTACTATCAATTGGTAAAGGTGCATCGACTTCTTGAGGTTTTATTTTCTCACGATTGGTACTCGGTATATTTACTGTGTATTTATCTTTACCCGAAGACACTTTTTGATCCATCACTATACTATAGACCAATTTAGCATCTTTGCCCAATTCTTTTTGTAATGCTATCTTTAGTAATTTGACATAATGTTCTTCCAACCATTCATAGAAAAATTTACTAGGTACCTGAATGGTCAAAATGTTCTTGTTTAATTTTACTGGACGAATAGGAGAAAACCAAGTTTTGAAAGCTTGCTCTTGAATGTTGTCACTAACAAATTTCAGACAATTTTCCCAAACCGTTTCCGCAGTTTTTCCCATATTTTTTGTTTGTAAAAGTTTTTTGATTAATAAGTTCGATTAATTCGTACTAATATAGTAGGATTTTATTTTCAAAGCAAAAATGCTCATAATTATTGAGTAAAAAAAACTGTAGCCCTATTGACTTTTATCTAATATATTTGTAACAGAATTTAATCCAAAATAACCATGAATTTAAACGAAATTTCTACAGCAATTTCAACAACAATTTCACTTCGAGTGAGATACGGCGAAACCGATCAAATGGGAATCGTCTATCACGGCAACTATCCTTCTTATCTCGAGGTCGCGAGAATACAATTTTTCAATCATATCGGTATTTCTTACAAAAGTCTTGAAGAAAATGGAATCATGCTTCCTGTAACTGACTTGAATATCAAATACTTAAAACCTGCTCATTTCGATGAAGAATTGTCAATCCGTGTGAGTTTAAGAGAAATTCCGAAAGGTCCGAGAATTATTTTTGACTATGAAATCTTCAATAAAAACGGAAACTTATTAACAACTGCAAGCACAAATCTCGCATTTATTAACAATGAAAATAGACGCCCAATTAGGTGTCCAGAATCTATAATTGAACGATTAAATTCATTAAAAAATCAAAGCTAATTTCGAGTGTCTAATGATCGATTTTTACATTGTACAAAGGTTCAAAACTCGCTAAAAATTCATCCAAAATTTCCATTCGAATTCTTACGCTCAGTTTGCATTTATCGGTAAATTCTGTATCGATTACTTCTGCATTGAATCGATCGACATTTCGCATAACACTTCCTTGATCTTCGTAAGAAAATTCAAAATTCACCTTTTTGCTCAGATGTTTCTCAACGATTTTAGCTTCATCCAAAGCCAATTGAGCCGATAATTTATAAGCTTTGATCAAACCGCTTACACCTAATTTAGTTCCACCATAATAGCGAACAGAAGCCACCAAAACAAAAGTTACTTCCTTTGAAACTATCTGATTATAAATAGGTAAACCAGCACTACCCGACGGTTCTCCATCATCATTGGCTCTGTAATTTTCTCCTTCCAAACCCAATCGATAAGCATAACAAATATGCGTAGCATCTGGATATCTCGCCCACAACGCATCTAATCTTCCTTTCACTTCATCTTCATCCATAACCGGATAAGCATAACTGATGAACTTACTTCCTTTTTCTCTAAAAGTAACATCTTCAACAGCTTTGGCTATGGTTTGATAAGAATAAATCATCGTTGGTAAATTTCTAATGTATCGGTGTCTAATTTTTTTCTATTTTTCAAGCTTACATCCAAAATCGGTGCTTTAATTCCGGTACTCCAAAAATTGTTGTTTGCTTTTAAAACTCTTGCTTCATCCCATAATCCTCTATCGATGAAATGCATCAAAGTCTGCTTTCCTCCTTCTATGATAATTGATTGAATTTCTATTTCATACAAATGATTCAATATTTGCTGTACAACATCTGCATCGAAATCAATTGAAACAAAGTTTAAATTTTTCGAGTTTTCTTTGATTTTTTCTGTAAAAACTATGGTCGGTTGACTTTGATCGAACAAATTTAAATCCTCATTTAAATTTAAATTTCTATCGGGTACAATTCTCACAGGTTGATTTCCTTTCCAAAGTCTTGCATTCAATTGTGGATTATCAAATTGAGCAGTTTTTCTTCCCACCAAAATCGCTTGTTCTTCCGTTCTCCATTGATGAACGATTTGTTTTGAATAAATATTGGTGATCCATTTTTGTTCGCCCGATTCAGTTGAAATAAATCCATCGGTCGTTTCGGCCCACTTCAAAATTATATAAGGTCTTTTGTTTTGATGAAATGTAAAAAACCTTTTGTTCAGTGCTTGAGCTTGATTTTCTAAAACTCCGACTTTTACTTCTATTCCTGCTTTTCTCATTTTTTCAATTCCCAATCCATTCACTTTTGCAAAGGGATCAGAAGTTCCTATCACCACTTTCGGAATTTCATGTTGAATGATCAAGTCCGAACAAGGAGGAGTTTTCCCAAAATGCGCACAAGGTTCAAGCGAAACATAAAGAGTCGATTGTTTCAAAATGCTTTTATCGGTCAGCTGTTGAATCGCGTTGACTTCCGCATGAGGTTCTCCTGCTTTTTGATGCCAAGATTCAGCAATTATCTCATTGCCCAAAGTAATTACACAACCGACCATAGGATTTGGATAAGTCTGCCCCAATCCATTTTTGGCCAGTTGAATACAACGTTGCATCATTTGTTCATCAAATTCACTCATTTGCTTCTAATTATAATAAAAACACCTCACAAGCAAGCTTGTAAGGTGTAGTTATATCTAAAAAATACAATTATCAATCTTCAGCTTCCTCTTCATCTAAATCGATTTGATGCAATCTCCTCAATTTAATTTCTGCTTCTGTCAATAGATTTCTCTTTTCTTCGATTTGTCTATAAACATCTCTTAGCAAAGGGCTATTTTCATCGGCATTCGCAAAGAAACTCACATTGTTTTCTAATTGTGTAATTTCCTTTTCTAAATCTTCAATCTTCTTACGAGATTTTTTGATTTCTTCGTCCAATAAATTTCCGTCCAAATCTGATTTGATTTGATCGACCAATGAAGACATTTTGAAATCTTGAACTTCGTTGTCTGTCAAGCCAAATGACTTCACCAATTCATTGACCAATTTATTGTATTCGGAATTGATGCTCGTATTTGCAGAAGGAACTTTTCCTACACTGTTCCAACGAATGTTGAACTCATTGATTTTATCAAGATTTTCTTGAACTTCCTCTGTAGGTTTGAAAGCTTTCAATTCTTCTAAAATAGCTTCTTTCTTCTCTAAATTATCCAATTGAGCTTGAGACGCTCTGTTGGCACGATCTTTATAATTATCAAAGAATTTATTACATGCAGTTTTGAATTCCTTCCAAATTTTATCGGAATGTTTTCTCGGCACATGACCAATTTTTTTCCATTCTGATTGAATTCTTTTTACCACTTGAACCGATTTGTTCCAGTCGGTACTATCAGCATGTTCTTTAGCGATTTCCAACAATTCCATTTTCTTTTCTAAGTTGGATTGTTGTTCAGCTTTTAGATTTTTATAAAATTCGTTTTTCTTGTGGTTAAATTCACGAGTTGCCTCTTTGAATTCATTCCACATTCTTTGATTATGCTCTCTTGGAACTCTTCCTACAGCCAAAAAGTTATCACGCAATGAATTTAGCTTTCTAATTCCTGATTGCCATTCTCCGTGATTTTTATTGTCCGAATTTTGTAAGAGTCCTCTTATTTCAGCAATTATATCTTCTTTTTTCTTTAAGTTTTCTTCTTGTTCTGCTTTTAGTTTTTCACTAATCTCAGATTTACGATCATGAATTTTATTCGTCAGTTCTTTAAAAACTTGCCAAGTTGGTTCTCTATGTTCTTCTGCCACTGGAACTGCTTCTTCCTTCCAAAGTCTATGTAAATATTGCAATTCGTTCAGCGCTTTTTGAACATTGTCTTCTTTCACCAATTCTTCGGCTCGTTTGATGATCGAATGACGAACTTCTAAATTGTGTGCATAATCCAATTCACGCAATTCTTTGTTCAGATCTAAATATTCGTAAAAATTATCTAAATGGTGAAAATAAGTTCTGAAAACATTTCCAGCTTGTGCTTTAGGAATGCTCCCTGCGTTATGCCAACGAGTTTTTAGTTCTCTGAACTTTTTGAAAACATTTGAAATATCTTCATTTGGCTCTGTATATAGCGCTTTTAGCTCTTCGATGATTTGGTTTCTCTCTTCGAGATTTTCTTGTTGAGTTTTTTCCAATTCCTTGAAGTAAGCATCCAATTGTCTTCTATAATCGCCATAAACAGCATTGAATTCACTTTTCAAAGGATTGTGGTAATGAAAATCCAAAGGCTCTCCTCCTTCAGCAACAAATGCTTCTTTCTTTTCTTTTTCTTCCGCATCGAAAATTGCAAAAGCAGCCTCTCTGATTTGTCTAAAATGATCTCGCAACTTACGTGCAGGATGATTTTTCAACAATTCTCTGGCTTCACCGATGAGCACTTCTATCGGTAATTCTGCATAATCTTTTAAAGGAATAATTTCTTCTTTTGAATCTTCCTCATCCTTATTTGATTCTGTTTTATAATCTTCAGGACCTTCTTCTTCAGATGATTGAGAGGTTTCAGATTGATTCTCAACTTCTTTCTCTGATTCAGTTTCAGCTTCTTTTGCAGGTGTATTCTCTGTTTCACTTGCAGTCAAGTCTTTATCAGAATTCTTAGAAATATTTTTTTCATTTACTCCATCTGCATCGTTGTGCAGGTTATCCAATTCAGTTGTCATAACTCGTTATTTTCTGTGAGTTAGCAAAGCTAATAAAACTAAGCTTATTTACAAAAGTTGATTCCAAATTTCCCAAGATTTTTCTGCTTGTAAAATCTACTTTTTAAAACTATACTTAATTATTTAGTTTTTTTCATCCAACTGAAGAAAAGAGTTTTCATTAGTATCAATTGCATTTGTCTGAGTCAATAAAACCTCTAAAAAATTATATTATATATCCTTAAAAATAAACCTCAACCCATTACCTTTAACTTTTCATTAACTTTTTTTTCTTTGGTCATTAGTTTTTAATCCTTTAAACTTGTCTTTTATTAACCAAAAAACAATTTAATCATCTTATTTATTTTCAATTAAAAAACTTTGTTCCTATGATTAAATTTTTATTCAGCCTAATTGTATCTCTATCATTCTGCCTAAATTCTTTTGGACAAAACAATAAAGTTTATGGAAAAGTCAAATATGAATGGAAAAAGACCAAACCTCATGTTGGAGTAGTTTTAAGCGAACTCATCTTTGACGAAAATAATTCTCTTTTTGAATGGCAAAACAAAAAATCAACCGATCAACAAGAAACTGACAATACCACTCATTTTTATTTAAATTCAAAAGATAATTTAGACCATTGGATATTTAAAAATTCTAAAGAAAGGGTTATTTATTTGAATTTATTTGTCAATGACAACAATTATTTAGTGAAAAATGATCAATTAGAATTGGATTGGGATTTAGAAGATGAATATCGAACTATTCATAATTTCAAATGCCAAAAAGCAACTACTACTTATCAGAATAGAAAAATAACCGCTTGGTTTTCAGAAGAATTAGCCATTCCTTATGGGCCGCATATTTGGACAGGACTTCCGGGGCTTGTACTGGAAGTTTATGACGATAAATATGTAAATCATTTCATTGCAACAAATTTAGAAATCAATCAAAATCCTTCCCAAGCGTTTGACAAATTAAATACTATTGATATTTCAAAATTCATTACTGTTTCTGAATATGATAAAATAGTTGATTCAAGTATAGAAGAATTGGAAAACAAACTTAATTCAAGAAGAGGAGTCAATGAAAAACCCATAAGATTTGATGATTGTGAGGATTGCAATTAAATTATTTATACTTTTTTTATTCTTTTTTTCTACAATTTTATTTTCGCAAATCACAGGAACGGTTCAGGATTCTGACGAAATTCCTATCAACAACGTAATTGTAAAACTTGTTGAAAATGAAAAAGTGGTCAAATATACTTTCACCGATAGTGATGGAAATTATGTATTGAAAGTTCCGAAAGCAGGAAATTATCAAATCAATATTTCCTCACTGAATTATGAAGAAATACATTTCCCCGTTGAAATTCCAGATCTTTCGTCTGAATATTTCTATAATTTCACATTGATTTCTTCGGATTTTGTTGAGCTTGATGAAGTAATTATTGCAGCAAGACGGCCAATTGAATCCAGAGGAGATACTATAATTTATGATGCAAAACATTTTTCACAAGGAAATGAGTTGGTTTTAGAAGATTTATTAAAGAAAATCCCGGGTATTCAGGTCGATAGTGAAGGAACAATAAAAGTAGGTGATCGGGAAATTGAAAAAATAATGATAGAAGGCGATGATTTTTTCGAAAGAGGTTATAAAATTATTTCGAAAAATATGCCTATTCATCCAATTGATAAAATAGAGTTATTACAGAATTACACAGACAATAAACATCTAAAAGGCATCGACCAAAGTGACAAACTTGCATTGAATTTAAAATTCAACGAAGATGCAAAAAGTCAATGGTTTGGAAATATAAAAGTTGGTTTGAGTGATTATGAAAATCAACGGTACCAATGGCAAATGAATTTGATGAATTTCAGCAAGAAAAATAAATATTATTTCTTAAATCATTTCAACAATATTGGTGTGGATGTAGCGGGAGAAATTGAGCATTTAGTCAATCCGAGTTCACGCGCAAGCGATTTTGTAGGAGATAATTTTTCTACACGAGGAATTGTATCTTTAAGACCTCCACAAATGTTGTTCAAAAGCGAAAGATATAATTTCAATAATGCAGAACTGGTTTCTTTAAATTCTATTCATAACTTATCAGACAAGGTGAAAATTCACCCGATGTTATTTTTGGAATGGGATGAAAAAGACTTTTTGAGAAATACTGAAATTAATTATCATTTGTCCCATTCAGAATCCTTCACCAATAATGAAAATTATAAGTTAAGAAATAAAAAATTCAATGGATTTGGGAAATTGTCTTTTTCTTGGGATATAAAAGATAATCAAACATTAGAAACTACAACTAAATTTAATAAAAATACATATAGTGCTGATTCTTATATTTTATTTAACGAGAATTCTATCATTGAAACCCTTGATGATAAACCCTCGCGATTTGACCAAGAACTACAATTTACACATAAATTTTCTAATCAGGAAGTTTTGATTTTACAAGGTCGATTCATTCAAGAAGAATTCATTCAGAATTATAATTCCAACACATTTTTATTCAATGAGCTATTCAATGATGAATCTTTGGATTCTATCCATCAAAAAAGTGAAAATAAAGGAAAACTATGGGGAATTTCTGCAAAATATTTAAACCGAAAGTCTAATGGAAATCTTTTGAGTCTAAATTTAATGAACACATATACTCAATGGGATTGGGCAAATCATTTGAGCGAAAATGAAAATTCATTTTCAGCTATTAACTTTAACAATCATAATGAGAACAACACCATTCTAAATGCGAAATATTTATACAAATTCTCAGAAAAATTCTATGTACATCCTGGGGTAACCGTTGGAAATACAAACAATAATTTTCAAACTTCGGAAAATGAAATCAGCAACAATTGGTTGTATTTAAACGCAATTCTTTCGGCAAACTGGAAACCGGGAAGAAAAAACGAATTTCAATTCAATTACCAACGAAATAAAAATATGACCAACGCAATACAAACGCATTCAAATTATACAATATCTCGGTACAACTCTTTATTGTTGGGATTATCAGAACCTGAAATGCTCGACAGAGAATCTTATTTTTTAAATTATATGTACGGAAAATTCACAGACAACTTTATACTCAATCAATCTTTTTTTTATATTCATAACCATGATTACATTTCTTACGAATCAACTGTTAATCAGAATTATATCATCGAAAAACTGATTGAATTAAAAAATAAAAAAACCTTCAATTCTAACACTACTTTAGATTATTATATCAGAAAACTAAAAACCAATGTTAAATTCAAAGTCAATTATTTCTCAAGCCGCTATGAAAACAAAGTAAATAATTCTGACCTAAGAGCAATTGTTTCTAACAATTTACAATATGGAATAGAGTTCAGGACTGCATTTCGAGGAAACTTCAACTTCCACTTAGGCTCGGAATTTTCTAATGTTTCATTGAAAACCAATGAACTGAAAAACCATTATATCAACAATTTCACATTTTTTAGCTTCTATTTGAATTTGAACAAAAAATGGGATTTACAAGCTAATTTCGAATATTACAATACAGAAAGGTTCAATGAGAAAAAAAGTTATAATTTTTTGGATATTGTATCGAAATATCAATTCAATGAGAAACTATACCTGTCTGTTTTTGGAAGGAATCTATTCAACACCCATTATTTTACGAATCAATCAATTTCTGACATCAGTATTGCAACAACTACCTATCAGTTAATTCCGAGATATGTAATGTTGAGTGTAGAATACAAGTTTTAATTTATTAGTTCATTCCAAATTTCCCAAGATTTCTCTGCTTGCAAAACCAACATTTCATATCCGTTTTTTATTTTGGCGCCATTGGTTTCCGATAGTTTAAGGAATTCCGTTTTTTCTGGATTATAAATCAAATCATAAATCAAATGTTTTGAACCTATGAATTGATAAGGGACATTAGGTTTTTGAGCGATGTTTGGAAAAGTTCCCAAAGGTGTACAATTGATGATGATTGGATGATTTTTTATCACATCAGCATTCAAATCTTGATAAGTCATTTCTCCTTTTCTGTTTACAGTTTGAAAAGGAATTTCCAATTGATTCAAAGCGAATTTCACTGCTTTTGCAGCACCGCCATCACCAAGAATCAGCGCATTTTTATGATGATTTTCGAGCAAAGGAAAGATTGACTTCTCAAAACCATAAGCATCTGTATTGTAACCTATTTTTTTTCCATTGATCAGTTTTACACAATTGACTGCACCTATTGCTTTGGCTTCTGTTGAAAGTTCGTCTAAGTAAGGAATGATTTGTTCTTTGAAGGGGATGGTAACATTGAATCCGATTAGATTTGGGTCGTTCAATAAATTTTCAATTTGCGACAAATCCTTTAAATCATAAGTTTTGTAAACCGCTTCTTTTATTTTTTCAGAGGAGAATTTTTCGGTAAAATATTTTTCTGAAAACGAATGAATTATATTTTTTCCAATCAGTCCAAACTTTCTCATCTACTTCTTTCTTCCATGATTTTTTTGAATCTTTTCACTCGATCGATTCTGTTTCTAATAACTTTTGTTATAGTTGGTAAATTGGCAATGACAATGATTCCAATGATGAAAAAACCTAAATTATTTTCCACAAATTTAAATTTACCTAAGAAATATCCAATTGAAATAATTCCAGCGACCCAAACGGTTGCACCGATGAAGCTGTACAATAAAAAAACTTTGTATTTCAAATGAAAAATTCCACAAACAAAAGGAATCAGCGTTCTGATTACTGGCGTAAATCGAGCGATAATAATCGCAGCTCTACCTCTTTTCTTAAAAACTCTCATTGCTCTTTTAAGGTATTTTTTCTTATAAAATCGAGAGTCTTCTTTTTGTAAAATCCAATGACCAAATCTTCTTCCAATCAGATAATTCAAATTATCTCCAATCAGTGCGCCGAGCATTAGCAATGGAATTAGAATTTCTATCTTCAATCCATTGTCCTCATTTGCAGCTATCATTCCCAACGCAAAAAGCAAAGCATCTCCTGGTAAAAAAGCAGTTATAAAAATCAAAAAAATCAGTCCAGTTTCAGCAAATATTTGAAGAAACAAAACCAAGTATATCCAATTACCATATTCTTCAAATAATTGTTTTACTACTTTATCTGGTCGGCTTACAAAGCCCATTATCGCATCAAATATCTCTTGCATTTTTGATTTAAATTATGCCCTTATGATGTCTGCTCCTATTGCTCTTAAACGAGTATCGATGTTTTCATATCCTCTATCGATCTGTTCTATGTTATGAATATAGCTTTTCCCTTTGGCTGACAAAGCAGCGATCAGCAATGAAATTCCAGCTCTAATATCGGGTGAAACCATGGTTGTCCCTCTCAGAGAAACTTCGTGATTATGTCCGATAACTGTAGCTCTATGTGGATCACAAAGAATGATTTGAGCACCCATATCGATGAGTTTATCGACAAAAAACAATCGACTTTCAAACATTTTTTGATGGACGAGCAGACTTCCTTTGGCTTGGGTAGCCACCACTAAAATGATACTCAAAAGGTCAGGTGTAAATCCAGGCCAAGGCGCATCAGAAATTGTCATGATGGAACCATCCATGAATTTTTGAATCTCGTAGTTTTCTTGGGCTGGAATATATATATCATCGTTTTGTTTTTCCAGTTGAATTCCGAGTTTTCTAAAAACATCAGGAATGATACCAAGATTTTCCCACGACACATCTTTGATTGTCAATTCTGACTTCGTCATAGCTGCCAATCCAATCCAGCTTCCGATTTCAATCATATCTGGCAAAACAGTGTGTTCTGTTCCACCCAATTCTTCTACACCTTCGATGATCAATAGATTCGAACCGATGCCTTCAATTTTAGCGCCCATGCGCACCAACATTTTACACAATTGTTGTAAATAAGGTTCACATGCGGCATTGTAGATTTGTGTTTTCCCTTCCGCCAAAACTGCAGCCATCACTAAATTGGCTGTACCTGTTACTGATGCTTCTTCCAAAAGCATATAGGTACCTTTCAATCGATTGTTTTCATCGATTTCTACTCCATAAAAATCCTCTTCTTCTTCAAATCTATATTTAGCTCCCAATTTGATAAAACCTTGGAAATGTGTGTCGAGTCTTCTTCTACCGATTTTATCTCCACCTGGTTTTGGCATATATGCTTTACCGTATTTTGTCAACAAAGGTCCCATCAACATGATAGACCCTCTCAATGCAGCAGCATCTTTTTTAAAATCTTTGGTGTGAAGATAATCCATACGAATGTTAGTGGCTTTAAATGTATAATCGCCTTTGCCATTTTTCTGGATTTTAACTCCCAAATCACCCAAAATATCAATCAATCGATTAACATCTTGAATGTCAGGTATATTTTTAATTCTAACTTTTTCTGTTGTCAATAAAACTGCGCATAAAATCTGGAGCACTTCATTTTTCGCTCCTTGAGGTACTATTTCTCCATTCAGACGCTTTCCTCCTTTAATTTGAAATACAGCCATTAAATATTATTTTCTCTGTTTTCGACCTCCGGTTCTTGTTCTTCTCGATGGTCTTTTGTTTGAATTATTATTGGTGTTTTTTTGAACTTTATCACTACTCATTAAGACTTCTTTCGAATTTCTTAAATCGATTTGTTGATTTGAAAGTTCATAAAGATGGTTAAAAATCGTTTGGTCATCGACCGTATCTTTGTTCCACAACAAATAACATTTTTTCATATGGTTGGCAATTACCATGATCAAACCTTCTTGTTTATCTCCTTCCCACGTTAGCGCTACATCTATCATACGGCGGATATTGTTTCCGTAATATCTGTATTTATATCCTCCCGTTGGATAAGGAACTTTGTTAGGTTTGGTATCGAAATCTTCTCTTGTTAAGATTGGATAAGGCGAATCAACCTTTAGTTTAAATCCAGACATGATGAATAGCTGATCCCATAATTTATGTTGAAAATCAGGTACATCTCTTAAATGTGGGTTTAATTCTCCTAAAACTTCTATGATAATTTTGGCAAAACCATTTCTCTCTTCGTCATCCTCCAATGTCAAACAATAATCGACCATATTTTGCACATGTCTTCCGTATTCAGGGATGATTAAAGGTTTTCTTTCTGTATTGTATTCCATTTTATAATTTGAATGTTCACAAAAGTACAATTTAATGATAGAATCGATTGAACACTTGTTCTAAATTTATTATAATCAAATGTTAAATTTGAACATAATTAGTGTTTCCTTGTATTCATTTCCAATTGGACTTTTCTAATTTATTTTTAAGTGTAGTTAAAAATTGTGAAGCCAGAGCTCCATCAATTACTCGATGGTCATAAGATAAGGAAAGCATCATCATTTTGCAAACCGCTAATTCTTCTTTTCCATCAACTTCAATTACACCAGCTCCTGAACGTATCATACCCAATGCCAAAACAGCAACTTGAGGTCTTGAAACTATAGGCGTTCCCATCAAACTTCCAAAAATACCCGTGTTACTAATTGTAAAAGTAGTATCTTGAATATCGGATGATTTCAATTGATTGGTTTTAGCATTATTTCCAATCAAATTCACATTTTCAATGATATCTTTCAAATCCATATCATTGACTTTTTTAATATTTGGGACAATTAAATTTCCGTCCGGCAGAGCCGTAGCAAATCCTAAATTGATATCTTTTTTCAAAATCAATTCATCGACATTCATCCAAGCATTGAACTTCGGATATTCTTTCAAAGTGTCGATGGCAGCTTTCATGATAAAATGAGTATAAGTTACGTTGACACCATTTTTTTCGATGAACTCATCTTTGATTTTATTTCTATGATTGACCAAATCAGTAACATTTACCTCTATAAAAGTCGTAACGTGTGGAATGATTTGATAGGAGCTTTGCAAATGTTTGGCTGCCACTTCTCGAATTCTCGGCAATTTTTCTACTTGATCTTCTGCTTGAATGTTTAGATTTAATTTTTCTTCCAAAACTCCTGCAGATACTTGCTGAGTAGGTTTTTCATCTTTTTTGAGATACCTCAAAATATCAACTTTTCGAATGCGTCCATTTTCACCTGTAGGAGAAATTTTCTTTAAATCTTCTACTTCTAATCCATGTTCGGATGCAATTCTTCTTACAACTGGCGATAAAAATGATTTTCCATCCAAACTTTTTGATGCCAACAGTTCTATATCTTCTTGGGCTTTTTCTTGAGCTATTGTTTCTTCAATTTCATCGATAACAACCTCATGAACTACAGTATCGGCATCTACCTCAAAAATAGCGATGGGATGTCCAACTTTGACTTCATCACCTTCTTCAACTAAGATTTGTTTTAAAATCCCTTCATACTCAGAAGGCAATTCACTATCTACTTTATCAGTACCTATAGTTACAAAAGCTTCATCTTTTTCGACTTTATCGCCTGGATTTTTCAACCAGTTAGTCACTACAGCCTCCATTACACTTTCACCCATCTTAGGTAGAATGATTTGAATTTCTTTTGTATCCGAATTCTTTTGAGAAGACATAATTTAAATTCTATTTATTTTGAAATGTTTAAAAGTTCTTTGTTTGAGCGATTGTATAATTAAAAAAGGATTTAGAAATCAGGTACAAAAACCAACCCAATCTCTAAAATCCTTTTAAATTATTTAAAAGCTCATTCAAAAGCATTGATTCCGGTGATATCGTGTCCAGTAATCAAAAGATGAATGTCGTGTGTACCTTCGTAAGTAATGACAGATTCTAAGTTAGCTGCATGTCTCATCATTGAGAACTCACCCATAATTCCCATTCCTCCTAAAATCTGACGTGATTCTCGAGCGATATCAATTGCCATTTTCACGTTGTTACGTTTGGCCATAGAAATTTGAGCAGGAGTTGCTCTATCCTCGTTTTTCAAAACACCTAATCTCCAAGCTATCAATTGAGCTTTAGTAATTTCGGTTACAAATTCAGCCAATTTCTTTTGTTGCAATTGGAAACTTGCCAATGGTTTTCCAAACTGAGTTCTTTCCAAAGAATATTTCAATGCAGTTTCATAACAATCAATAGCAGCTCCAATTACTCCCCAACTGATTCCATAGCGAGCAGAATTCAAACAAGACAATGGACCTCTCAAACTACTCACTTCTGGGAAAACATTTTCTTTTGGAACTTCAACATTTTCAAATACCAATTCTCCTGTTTTAGAAGCCCTCAAAGACCATTTGTTCAAAGTTTCTGGAGTAGAGAAACCTTCCATTCCTCTTTCTACTATCATTCCTCGGATTTTCCCTTCTTCATCTCTTGCCCAAACAACTGCAATATCAGCGATTGGTGAATTAGTAATCCACATTTTAGCTCCGTTCAAAACATAATGCGAACCTTTGTCAACCACTCTGGTTTCCATTCCTGCTGGATTTGAACCATGGTTAGGCTCGGTCAATCCAAAGCAACCAACCATTTCACCTGTAGCTAATTTTGGTAAATATTTTTTTCTTTGTTCTTCTGAACCAAAAGTATAAATTGGAAACATCACTAAAGAGGATTGTACAGAAGCAGCCGAACGAACCGCACTATCTCCTGCTTCTAATTCTTGCATTATCAATCCATAAGCGATTTGATCCAATCCTGCTCCTCCATATTCCTCTGGAATATACGGACCTAAAGCTCCAATTTGACCCAACTTAGGCATCAAACCCGGAATGTCTTTGTGCTGTTGAGCAGCCTCATCTATGATTGGTTTAATATCTTGGTTTACAAAATCTCTAACGCTTTGACGAACCAATTTATGTTCTTCTGTCAATAATTCATCGATTTGAAAATAATCTGTTGCCATCTTAATTTTAATTTTGACCACAAAAGTAAGAAATACTAAGAACTAAATAGAATCATTTGCACTATTTAATTATCTATAAAAAAAATAATTTCATCTGCCAATCAGCACTCCTGAAACATTCCACGAGCTAAAACTATTGCCTTCTGTCACACCTTGCGGAATTTTTATTTGAATATTATGTATTCCTGCAGACAAATCCCCTAATTCAATAATGTATGGATTAGTAACTGTGGCAGGACACCAATTCGATCGACTCAAATCCGAAGAAGAAAGACCGTTAGAAAAGTTTCCTGAAACTGGATTGTACAGTCGATATGATCCACAATCTTCACGCCATGGAATCAAATCAAATACAAGCTCACCATTCAAGTAAATTGTATTTTTCTTTTGAACAAATTCATCTCCTCTACTCCAGCCTCCATGTCCAGTTGTAATGTATCTCAACTTCGCATCTTTCAAATCTTCTTTCAATTCAAATTCAACCTCTAAACCTTTTTCTGAATCGAACAAAGTGGAATATTCTTGCCCTGCCATTTCCATAACATTCAGAGTATTGAACAAAGGAATAACCTTCAACATTTCTTTATCGCTATTTCTATCTTTATGAATGCTTATATCCAAACTAATTTCATGCCCACCTCTGTCATAATTTCCGACAAAAACTCCTATATAAACTTCTTTTCCGCTCATCATCGATAAATAATCAGTTATTTCTTGCCGATAAGATGTCTGTTCGTGCCAATCTTTGCCTTTCAACTGAACCCTCTCGTTAAAATGACCAATTCCAAATGGCGTGAAAAACCTCATCAATTCAAGCAAAGGTGTATATTCATCAGTTTTTACAATTCCTTGGTATTTTTTCCCATTGCCATTTTCATAAATGGGTAAATAAGAAATTCCATTTTTCAATCCATCTAAAAAACTTTTCTTTTGATCAATTGGAATTAAAAAGACAGATCCAGTTCTATCGTAGGCATCTCCGAGTGACCTTTGCTTCAATTCTACAAAAACTTGATGACCCGAATTGATTATTGGAAATTTAATTTTCTTGATCACCAAAGTCCCATTGGCAAATCGCTCTACTCCTTCTCTATCTTCAAATTCATCAAAAAAATGAATTTGTTGATTTTCAAAAACGGAAATCGTTGTAAAACGACTTTTCCAAACTTGATCTTGATATGTTAATTTATCCAATTCTTCAAAATCGATCAGTTCCAATTCATCTAAAAAATCAAATTTATCTTTTTGAATTTCAACTGCAGTAATTGTGAAGTTCCCATTTCTAATCACTTGTAAGACCAAACCTAAATATTGACCCAAAACCATTGGACTTCCTTTGATGCCTAATTCTTTGGTAAACCAAAGTTCAATGGTATTTGAATTGATAACAGTTTTAGCTTTTTGACATTTCAAACCCAAAATCTCTTTGTATTCGTTTGTAATCTCAAAACTCTGTTGAGCCAAAGAATGCTCATCCCACTGACCAATGACTTTACCCTCATTCAGAAAAGCCAATTGCAATATCTTTTTCTCGTTTGTCTTCACAAAAGTTATTTCAAACGGGAATTCTGAAGTTTGATGGATTTTTTTCTTTGAAGTGACAAGAACATTTTCTCCGTCCGTAAACAAAAATAGCGGATCTTCTGAATCGATCAATTCTTCATGGTATTTGGTTTCATAAATTACTCTTGTCAAATCCGAATTGGAAAACTGAACCTGAGAATGTATCAATTGGCTCATTGACAACAAGAAAATCAAAAGAAAATTTTTCATTTTTTGGATCATGTAAACTTCAAATGCTAATTATTTCAAAATTAATAGAAATGATCGAATATCAAAGTTCGATTCGAAAAGTATTCAAAAGGTAAATTCTCAATCAAAAAAGAATTTAATATTCAAAGCCACATAAATTAGATATATATTTACGATTTAATAAAGATTTATGTTAAAGAAAAACGATCCAAAAGTTATCAATGCTTGGAAATTTTACGATTGGGCCAATTCTGTACATTCATTGGTAATCGCTTCTGCTGTGTTTCCAGTTTATTATGGTGCCATCACCTTATCAAACACAGAAAATCCTATCAAATTTTTAGGATTTCACCCAGAATCTGCTTTCAACTTTTCTTTAGCACTTTGTTTTTTCATCATTATTTTACTTTCACCTGTTTTAAGTTCAATTGCCGACACGATAGGCAACAAGAAAAGATTTTTAAAATTCTTTTGTTATTTGGGTTCAATCAGTTGTATGCTGATGTTTTTTTTCACTGAAGGAAGAGTTGGACTTGGATTATTGTTGAATGTTTTGGCTGGAATCGGATATTGGGGAAGTTTAGTTTTTTACAATGCTTACTTACCTGAAATCGCAACCGAAGATAAGTTAGACAAAGTTTCTGCAGGAGGATTTATCATCGGATACATTGGTTCTGTTTTGTTGTTGATTTTGTGTTTGGTTTTAATCAAAAGTGGAGGCAGTGAAAATGAAGCTTTTTTCACAAGAATTAGTTTTGTACTCGTAGGCCTTTGGTGGATAGGATTTGCTCAAATTACTTTCAGACAACTTCCGAATAATATTTACAACAAAAAGACAGAAAAGAATTTGATTCGTAAGAGTTTCAAAGAATTAAAGTTGATTTCAAAAGAATTATTCAGTGACAAAAAACTTAGGATTTACTTATATTCATTTTTCTTTTTCAGTTTGGGTATGCAAACCATTTTTCTGATTGCTGCTCTTTTTGGACAATCTCAGATTGGACTTCCGACCGAAAAGTTAATCATGACAATTTTACTCATTCAAATTGAAGCAATCATTGGCGCATGGTTGTTTTCATTTTTATCAGGGAAAATTGGCAATAGAAATACTTTATTGATTGGAATTGGGATTTGGGTCATCGTATGTTTGATTGGATATTTCATCGATAAAAACCATCCGCAAGTCGAAATGCAATTCTACACCATGGCAGCACTTGTAGGTTTGGTCATGGGTGGAATTCAGCCTTTGGCGCGTTCTACTTACGCGAAATTATTACCTGAAACTGAAGACAATACGATTTACTTTAGTTTTTACGATGTTTTTGAAAAAGTTGCGTTATGTATTGGTCTTTTCATTTTCGGATTGTTTATTGAGATGACCGATGGTATGAAGGCTTCGACTTTGGCAATGGGTGCTTCATTTTTGATAAGTTTTATCTTTATGTGTTTCTTAAAAACTAAGAAAAGTAATGTTGAAAAAGTTTCATCGATTTAAAACAATATTATGAAAACTTATCTTTCTTTAGATTATTGGAAAAAACTGTTGCTCACTTTTTATAGAGCATTTTTAAGCTTCAGTGAAGATAAGTGTTTAAAATTGAGCGCATCTTTGGCGTATTATTCAATTTTTTCAATCGGTCCATTACTGATCATCATCATTTGGCTTTTGAGCTTTTTTTATGGAAAATATTACGATGATTTTTCTGCCAAACAGAATGTACTCGATCGTATAACAGAAACATTTGGCGCACAATCTACCGATCAACTGCAAACGATTTTGGACAATATGCTTATCACAGCGAATTCAAATATTGGAATTCTCATAGGTTTAGGAACTTTGATTTTCGCATCAACCAAAGTTTTCATCGACATACAAGATTCCATCAACATTATTTGGCGTATCAAACCAAAACCAAAGAAAGGTTGGATCAAATATATTTTGAATCGTTTGATATCTTTTTCGATGGTTTTAGGCTTAGGTTTTTTACTAATTGCTTCGCTTTTGATCAATTCAATCATATTGGTTTTGGTAAACTTTTTCAACGAAATCATCCCTGGAATTTCCAATCAAATGTTGAACAATTTAAACATCGCTTTAACTTTTATTATCATCACCACTACCTTTGGTTTCATTTTCAAGTTTTTACCAGACGCAAAAGTGAGAACTAAAACTGTAATTTATGGAGCTGTACTCACTTCACTTTTGTTCATGTTGGGTCGATTTGGTTTATCGATATATTTGCAAAACAATGCAACAGCAAGTGCATTTGGAGCCGCTGGATCTATAATTATTTTGATGCTTTGGGTGTATTATTCGGCTGCAATTTTATATTATGGAGCAGAATTCATCAAGGAATATTCAAACACATTTGAAGATGGAATTCACCCCAACAACATAGCTGTTTTGGTAAAAAATACAGAAATTGAAATTGACAGAACCGAACAATGACCGAAATCTCATTTGATCCACTCTGAAAATGCTATAAATATTTAGTTATTTTTCCTGACTTCCACACTTTTTTAGAATTCAATCCTAATTAGGTAAGCAGTTCAAAATCCTATTTTATTGTTATGGCCTTATTTTGAATCCACCTAAATTGCAATTGTTCAACTAGCATTTTGTTTGTTTTTGATATTGGTTATGAAATTCAAAACAATTTATGTTATCTTTATCGATACGATGATAAAAACCGTCTCATCGAAAAGAAATTACCAGGCAAAGGTTGGGAATATATGCTTTATGACAAACAAGACAGATTGGTAGCTACGCAAGATGCAAATCTAAGAGCTCAAAACAAATGGCTATTTACCAAATATGACAAATTTGGAAGGATTGTCTATACCGGTATTTTCAATAATCCTATGAGTAGAGATAGTGTCCAACTACAGTTAGACGGTTTTGGAAGCAATAATGAAGAACGTAAATCCAATGTGCAATTTACCCAAAACGGACTTCAAGTTTATTATACAAAAAATGCTTTTCCCACCAATTTCAATGAGATTTTATCGGTCAATTATTATGATACCTATGATGGCTTGAAGCCAGACTTGGACACAGCTTTTGTACAAAACTTCATAAGCGATCAAAACGATCAACTCAAAGGCATGCCGTTGTCGTCCCACATCCGAATTTTAAACTCCAACAGTTGGGAGAAGTCTTACACGGTCTATGACAACAAACACCGAGCAATAGGTACTTATAAGCAAAACCATTTGGGCGGATTTACCAAAACCGAATCAGAATTGAATTTTTCAGGTTTGCCTACAAAATCAACCACCGTTCACAAGCACAATCAAAATGGAGTTGAAGTAACAGTAGTTGAGCAATTCACTTATGATCATATGCTTCGACTTACAACGCACACACATTCTGTGAATGGAGGAATTCCACAAGTTTTAGCAAAGAATACGTACGATGAATTGGGACAACTAAAAAATAAAAAAGTAGGTGGTGATAATAATATGCTCGCAAGATGGCAATCAGTAGATTATAAATACAATATCCGAGGTTGGCTGACGGATATAAACAATGTGAATTTAGGAATGCTTGGTGAATATCAATTCCCTATGAGCGCTTATGACGATTTGTTTTCGTTTAAAATTATGTACAACGAAATCTTTGAAGACACCGGAAATGGTGCTCAGCCGCTTTTTAACGGAAACATTGTCCAAACCTTCTGGAAAACAGGGTCTAACAATAAGCTAAGAGGTTATGATTATAGATATGATCAGTTGAATCGACTTTTACAAGCAGATTTTTATAATTCAGAAGTTCAACCCTATACTGGTGCGTACCAAGAAAGTCTTAGTTATGATCTGAATGGAAATATCACAAGTTTATTCAGAACTACAGGTGATGTCAATGGCAATGCTATTGATATGGATAATTTGACTTATACTTACGATGAGTTTTCCAACCAATTGTTGAAAGTCACAGATGCAGTTTCCAGTCAGGATACAGGAGGTTTTATCGATGGAAATACAAATCCAAATTTAGATGATTATGGGTATGATGCCAATGGCAACATGATATTTGATAGAAACAAAGACATTACTGAAATAGGATACAACCATCTGAACTTACCGACCCGAATCACTTGGGACAACAACAAATACATCAGCTATCAATACAATGCTGCAGGTCAAAAAGTGAGAAAGACAGTAGATAACAATGATAGTTTAAAGATTGTAGATTACTTAGACGGATTTCAGTATGCAGGAAATGTATTACAATTCTTCCCAACTTCAGAAGGATATGTGAAAGCAACTCCAATCAATAGAACGAATACAGAATTCAGATTCAATTATATCTACAATTACACTGATCACCTTGGAAATGTAAGAGTTTCTTACACCCTCGATCCACAAACAGGAAAACTAAGAATAGTCGATGAGCATCATTATTATCCATTTGGTTTGAGGCACGAAGTACATTACCCATCAGGAAATCGTTTAGATTTCCACCCATCCACAACCCTCAACGGCGGTCAGGTAGGCGACCCAGTAGAATTGGTGAATGTGAC
>DEQC01000109.1:49494-49632 GCA_002359055.1 Flavobacteriales bacterium UBA3376
AAAGAATGGCAAGATGAGTTGGGATTGAATATGTATGCCATGGATATGCGTATGTACGACCCAGCCATTGCCAGATGGGTGGTGCAAGATCCTGTTGTTCATTTTAACCAATCCACTTACAGTTCTTTTGACGGGAAC
>DEQC01000006.1 GCA_002359055.1 Flavobacteriales bacterium UBA3376
CTCGATCTTCTTCGACCTCCGTTTGATTTAGACCTTCCGCCTCTAAATGAATCACTTCGTCTGCGGTCTCCTCTTCTACGATCAGATCCACCGCCTTCTGAATTATTCACAGGTTTTGATACTTGAACCAAGTATTCAGTTCCTTCAAATGATTTGAGAATCAAATCTTCATATTCGCTATCGGCTTCAAAGAAAGAAAAGTTTCTTAAAATCTCGATTTCTCCAATGTTAATGTCTTTGGTATTGGTCATATCGTTGATCAATCCAATTAAATTAGGAGCTTTCATACGATTTTTCTTGCCTCTTCCTATGAAAAAGCGAGTATAACCTTTGGACGAACGTCTTCTTCTTGAATCTCTATCGCCGCCTTTATCTGAGCCTAATTCATTTAAATCAGGAGCATTTTTATAATATTCTAAATAAGTGTTGAATTCCAAAGAAACGAATCTTCTCAACAATTCATCTCTATCCATCCAAGACAACTTTTCAGAAATTGTATCCATAAATGGAGCGATTTGCGCTTCATCTACTTCTATGTTTTCAATTTTTTCAATCGATGCAAACAACCTTTTTTCAACAATTTCTTCACCCGTTGGAACCAACTTTTGAACAATTGGTTTTTGGATCAATCGCTCTAATTCTCTAATTCTTCTTCCTTCTCTAGAGTGTGCAATGATGATTGAAACTCCTTGATTACCTGCACGTCCAGTTCTTCCACTTCTGTGAACATAAACTTCAGGATCATCAGGTAGATTGTAATTGATAACGTGCGTTAACTCATTTATATCAATTCCTCTTGCAGCTACATCAGTTGCAACTAATAATTGAAGTTGACTTCTACGGAATTTATCCATAACGGTATCTCTTTGTGCTTGAGATAAGTCACCATGCAACGCATCTGCATTGTATCCATCTTGTATCAATCGATCGGCTATATCTTTTGCCTCACGACGAGTTCTACAAAATACAATTCCATAAACATTTGGATTGATATCAGCAATTCTTTTTAAAGCCAAATAGCGATTGCTTGCGCGCACCATATAATACTGATGTTCAACATTATTAGAAGCTTGATTGGTTTTGCCAATTGAAACTTCATCGGGTTGATACATGTATTGAGAAGCAATTCTTCTCACATCGTTTGGCATAGTTGCCGAAAACAGCAAAGTTTGTTTTTCTTCTGGCGTACTTTCCAGTATTAGATCTATATCTTCTCTGAAGCCCATGTTCAACATTTCATCGGCCTCATCCAAAACCACCCATTTAACATCGTTGATTTTCAAAGCTCTACGATTGATTAAATCCAAAGTTCTACCTGGAGTTCCTACAACTATCTGAGGATTTCTTTTCAAACCATCGATTTGTTTTTTTGCATCTGCACCTCCATAAACCGCTTGAATTCTGATTCCATTTATATAAGCGGAATATGATTCTAAATCTTTAGTGATTTGTAAACAAAGCTCGCGAGTAGGGCATATGATAATGGCTTGTACGCTTTTGGTGTTTGAACTTAATTTTTCTAAAATAGGCAATCCAAAAGCAGCTGTTTTACCAGTTCCTGTTTGGGCTAATGCAATTAAATCTTTATCAGAATTGATGATTTTAGGAATCGCTTGTTCTTGTACTGCTGTTGGATTTACAAAACCCAAATCTTCTACAGCTTGAAGTAGGGATTGATTCAATCCCATTGTTTTAAATGTATTCATATATTTTTTATAAACCGTAAACCGTCATTTCTTCCGCACCGGACTTATTAAACCTACCGAATGTGAAAGATGAAATTAAACAGCCACGCAGCTTATAAAACCAAAATGAATCTCCAACATTCGTGTTTCCTTTGTGAAAACGCTGGCAAAAATATAAAATGTTTTCCATTTTTATACTATGAAAACTAAATAATATCATTTGTGAATTTTATTGAAACCGTTGAAAAAGGTATATATTTACACTTAAAGTAAAAATTAAATTATGAGCAAAGCTGCATCGGAACTTATTCTAAACAATGATGGTAGTATATATCATTGCAACATTCGACCTGAACATGTTGCAGATTTAATCCTAACGGTCGGTGATCCTGATCGAGTAAAAGAAGTTTCAAAATATTTTGATAAAATCGAATTTAAAACCCAAAAAAGAGAAATCGTTACTCATGTGGGAACTTTTAATGGTAAAAGAATTACTGTGATTTCAACAGGTATGGGAACAGATAATATCGATATAGTATTGAACGAATTAGATGCTTTGGCCAATATAGATTTAGCTACTGGTCAAATCAAATCTGATTTGAGACAATTGCAAATCGTTCGATTAGGTACTTCTGGTTCATTGCATGCCGATATTCCTGTGGATAGTTTTGTGACGAGTTCGCATGGTTTGGGATTCGATGGATTGATGTATTTTTATGAAGGTACAGAAAGGATTTTGGATGATGAATTGAGTCAAGCATTTATTGAACATTCGAATTGGGACAAAAGAAAACCAGTTCCATATTTTGTTGAAGGTTCAAAATCTCTTTTAGAAATTTTATCTTCCGACCAAACCAACTCTGGAGTTACAGCCACAGCTACAGGATTTTATGGTCCTCAAGGTCGATTTTTGCGTTTGCAACCAAACCCTGAGGATATCAATGAAGTCTTATCAGAATTTAAATTCAATGATTTGAGAATCACCAACTTCGAAATGGAAACTTCAGCGATTTATGGACTTTCAAAAATGTTGGGTCATGAAGCACTGTCATTGAACTGTATAGTTGCCAATAGAGCCGTAGGAGAATTCAGCAAGGATTCATATGCAACTATTGACAAAATGATTCAATATGCCTTGGAGAAATTGACCCAAAGCTAAACAGTTAAGATTGTTTCATAAAGAAATCTTCTATCACGCTTAATTCGGTTCTAAAAGTATGCATCTTATCAGCAAATTCATCCAAGGACTTCTGTTGTAATTCTTTGGCGAATTTGCTTTGATATTCATCGAGTTTATTTTTAGACTCACAAGTATATTGAGCCGAATAATTGATAAAACCTTCTTCTTTATGAGAAGTTAATTTTGAAAATCTACATGAAACAAACAGTCCAGTTTTCATCACATCTGGGATATGGACATTTCTCATCCATTCAACCCATTTTGTCTCTATATCTTCATCTATGCTGATAGTAACACTATAAATAATCATAATTATTAAATTGTTTGCGAAGATAAGGAATTTAAGAAAGTCAAATTAAATATTTATTAATTAAACCGTTTTTCCCTACATTAGCTATTTAAATTCAAATCAAATTAAAAATGAATAAAACCCAAAAGTTTATTTCTGAAAATAAACAAAGATTCTTAGATGAATTAATTGAATTGTTGAAAATTCCTTCGGTCAGTGCCGACCCTGCGTATAATCAAGATGTTTTAAATACTGCTGATAAAGTGGCTGAATTCCTAAAAGCTGCTGGTGCTGATAATGTTGAAGTGTGTGAAACCAATGGTTATCCAGTGGTTTATGCTGATAAAATCATCGACGAATCATTACCAACTGTTTTGGTTTATGGACATTATGATGTTCAACCACCAGATCCAATCGATTTATGGGAATCAGGTCCATTCGATCCAGTGATTAAGAAAAATGAAATTCATCCTGAAGGAGCGATTTTTGCTCGTGGTTCTGCTGACGATAAAGGTCAGTTTTTTATGCATGTGAAAGCTTTTGAAGCTATGAATAAAAACAATGAACTTCCATGCAACATTAAATTCATGATCGAAGGTGAAGAAGAAGTGGGTTCACCAAGTTTAGGGGAATTTGTAAAAAACAATAAAGAAAAATTGAAAAATGATATCATTCTAATTTCAGATACCGATATCATTTCCAAAGAGCAACCTTCGATTTCAGTTGGACTAAGAGGTTTGAGTTACGTTGAAGTGGAAGTTAAAGGTGCTGATTTAGATATGCATTCTGGTGTATATGGTGGTGCCGTGCCAAATCCTATAAATGTATTGTGCGATATGATAGCGAAATTACATGATGAGGATGGGAAAATTACAATTCCTGGATTTTATGATGATGTAGAGGAATTATCTGCAGAAGATAGAGCCGAAATGGCGAAAATTCCTTTCGATTTAGAAGAATATAAAAAGTCTATTGGTATAGCTGATATCCAAGGTGAAAAAGGTTATACAACTTTGGAAAGAGCTTCGATTCGACCTACCTTAGATGTCAACGGAATTTGGGGAGGATATACTGGTGAAGGTGCAAAAACTGTAATTCCTTCTCATGCATATGCGAAGATTTCTATGCGTTTGGTTCCTGACCAAGATCCAGATAAAATCACTCAGTTGTTTGCGGATTATTTTCCAACGCTTGCTCCATCTTCTGTCAAAGTAACAGTAAAACCACATCATGGTGGACATTCTTATGTTTTGCCGACCGACAATAAAGGATATTTAGCTGCTAAGAAAGCAATGACAAAAACTTTTGGAAAAGAAGCTTTGCCAACAAGAGGCGGAGGAAGTATTCCGATTGTTGCATTGTTTGAAAAAGAATTAGAAAGTAAATCAGTTTTAATGGGCTTCGGTTTAAATTCCGATGTGATACATTCACCCAATGAAAATTTCGGATTATTTAATTTCTATAAAGGAATTGAAACCATTCCTTACTTTTATCAATATTATGTAGAAGGTGAGCAATGATTTAAAATAATTTCAAGTCAAAAGTCGGTTGGAAATTTTTCTTAACCGACTTTTTTATTTTTATAAACTTTTGATTTGAAGCTTATTTAAACTCGATGTAATTTAAGCCAATCTGTTTTATATTACCAAGTTCATGCTTGATATTCTTTGTTAAATTTATTAACTTGTTGTCGTAGAAAGGATGAATGAAATTGATTGTAGAAGTTAGAAGTATTGTTTGTGGAAATAAAAAAATATTTTAATATGAAGAAAGCAATGTTAATAATGGGGGGAATTTTACTAATAATTCACTCCTGTAAAAGAAGTGAAGACTCGGCAATCAAGGATGCAACAGATTTAGCTTTGACGGAACTTCAAGTAAAAGCAAAGGCTGTGTTTGGAGAATTGCCAGATTTGGTGAACCATCCTGAACACGAAATTACCGATGAAAAGGTTTTTTTAGGTCAAAGTTTATATTTCGACACTCTATTGTCAAAAAATCAAACCCAAAGTTGTAATACTTGTCACAACCTGGACACTTATGGTGTAGACAATTTACCTTTGTCGCCAGGCGATGCAATAGGTACACTTGGAAACAGGAATTCACCAACTACACTTAACGCAGCTTTACATTTTGTTCAATTTTGGGACGGAAGAGCGAGTGATGTAGAAGAACAGGCAGCAGGTCCTATTTTGAATCCGATAGAAATGGGTATGCCAGATGAAGAATCTGCTTTGCAAAGATTGAGAGATAGTGAATTGTATAGAGATTTATTTGCAAAAGCTTTTCCAGATGACCAAGAACCGATCAATTGGGAAAATCTAACCAAAGCCATAGGTGCTTTTGAGAGGATGTTGGTAACTCCAACGCGTTTTGATAAATATATCGCAGGAGATGATGATGCATTGACCAACAGAGAAAAGAAAGGATTGGAAGCATTCTTTAACCATGGTTGTATTGCTTGTCATAGCGGTCCTGCTTTGGGTGGACAAACCTATCAAAAGTTTGGTGTTTATGGAGATTATTGGGTGGAAACCAAAAGTGAAAATATAGACGTCGGTAGGGCAGAAGTTACCGAAAATGAAGATGAGCAGCACTTCTTTAAAGTTCCAGGTTTGAGAAATATTGCCAAAACCTATCCATATTTCCACGATGGAAGTGTTAGGGATTTGAAAGAAGCCATCAGAATTATGGGTAAATTACAACTCAACAAAGAAATGTCTGCTGAAGAAATAGAAGATATGGCTGCGTTTTTCGATGCTTTAACGGGTGAAATCGATCCTAAATACGCAGTGAATCCACACGAGAATTAAGTGTAAGTTATTTAGTTAATAGTTTTTAAAAGTTAAAAGGTTGGCCAAAGTGCCAACCTTTTTTGTATAAAAAAATGCTTAGGGAAACCAAAGCATTTTATATAATTGATAGAAATTTAAATTAAATATGAATGGCATGTCCATATGCATCCATCACAGCTTCCATGATAGCTTCTGACATGGTTGGATGTGGATGAACCGATTTCATAATTTCGTTGGCAGTAGTTTCTAATTTTCTTGCAGCCACAGCTTCAGCAATCATCTCAGTAACTCCATTTCCAATCATATGACAACCCAACCATTCGCCATATTTCGCATCGAATATAACTTTTACGAAACCATCAGCTGCACCATTTGCAACAGCTTTTCCGTTGGCAGAGAATGGGAATTTACCAACTTTGATATCGTAACCTGCTTCTTTGGCTTGTGCTTCTGTCATTCCAACTGAAGCGATTTCTGGTGAGCAATATGTACATCCAGGAACATTGCCAAAATCGATTGGTTCAACATTCAAACCTGCAATTTTCTCTACACATAAAATTCCTTGAGCAGATGCCAAGTGCGCCAAATCTGGACCATGAACCACATCTCCAATCGCATAATATCCTGCAACATTTGTTTGACAATAGTCATTGACTACAATTTTTCCTCTGTCCGTTTGAATTCCTACTTCTTCCAATCCAAGGTTCTCAGTATTTGCAACTACACCAACCGCAGACAATAAGATTTCAGCTTCTAAAACTTCTTCACCTTTTTTGGTTTTTACAGTAGCTTTAACACCATCACCTGAAGTATCAACAGAAGTCACCTCAGATTCGGTCATGATTTTAATACCATTTTTCTTGAATGATCTTTCCAGTTGTTTAGAAATTTCTTCATCTTCTACAGGAACGATTCTCGGCATATATTCAACTATAGTCACCTCAGTTCCTAAACTATGATAGAAATTCGCAAATTCAACTCCGATAGCACCACTACCAACAACAATCATACTTTTAGGAAGCTTTTCTAAACTCAAAGCACCTCTATAACCTATGATTTTCTTACCATCTTGTGGCATACTTGGTAATTCACGTGAACGTCCACCGGTAGCAATGATTATATTTTCAGCAGAAACTTCAGTAGAAACACCATCTTCAGCTTTGACCATGATTTTGCGTCCAGGAAGAACTTTAGCCTCACCGTTGATGATTTCAATTTTATTCTTTTTCATCAGAAATTGAACTCCTTTGCTCATTGTTCCAGCGACATCACGACTTCTTCTAACGATATTTTCAAAATCAAAAGAAGGTTTATCAACTTTATCTATACCAAATTCTTCTGCATTTTGTAAATAGTTGAAAACTTGAGCACTTTTCAATAAAGCTTTGGTGGGAATACAACCCCAGTTCAAACAAATTCCACCCAATTCAGCTTTTTCAATGATGGCTACTTTTTTTCCTAATTGTGCTGCGCGAATAGCTGCTACATATCCACCAGGACCACTTCCGATTACTGCTATATCAAATTTCATCTTTTAAATAATTTTTACATAATTAATAAAATTCAGTTTTGGACCGAATCATAAGTTGGCTAAATTAAGAATTTATAAGTAAATTTTTTAGTGTTATTAAAATTATAAAATTGAAAATATTGTTACAATGAATAAACATGGTCAAATTTCATATGATTTCATCGAAAAATAGTAAATTGCAAACATTGGTTTTTCAAATTTTAAGGAAATTATTCTATAAATTTAATCTGATGAAATTGTATTATGAAAATATAACTGAAGAAGAAAAGATATCGATAGATTTTCCTTTGGATGCTTGTGTAGAGCAAGCTTTAGAAGTTTTCGAAAACCTGCCTCAAAGCGATGGAAGTTCTTTTGGATTGGTCGATGAAAATGATACTGTCATTCATTTTGAGAAATTCAATAAATTCATGTGGTTGGTCCAAATTCCTGAACTTTCAAAACACGGCTGTCATCAAGCGATTTGTAACCTCAATCAATGTAAAAAATTAATCAAAGGTTTGTTCAATGATGTTGATCCTTTCGATATGATCGATTTTGAATTTAAAAGTTTTCTATGATTTTTTCAATTTATAAAATCAATTCTTCGAACAATCTATCCAAAGTTTCCTCTAAATCATCTGAAAATCCAGGATGTGGTCTTGAAGTTTGAATGCAAGAACTCCTAACTGCTGTCATCCATCTAAATCGTGAGGCAGTATCCATTTGTGCAATGGGTCCACCTTCTTTTTTTCCATTAGCAATCAATTCGAACGATCTTAGATTGAGTTGAACTTGTTCTTTGTCTAATTCAGATTCAAATGCATCGAATTTTTTCTCATCAAAATAAGTCTTGATAAGAATTTCATTTTTTTCTTTCGAATAAATCATAATTCCTGCATTGATGAATTCTTCCCTTTCAACTTTAGGAACAATTCTTATGACTGCATATTCATATAAGATTTTGTCTTGCATTTTGAACTTCTTTTACAAATATTTCGGAATTATCTCTTCTAATCTTTAAAAAATCGGCATAAACCTTTCTCAATTCATCAGGTGTGTGATTCCAATCAAAGTTTAGCCATTCATCTGGAATTAAATTGACCAATTTATCGATGAACTCGTCAGTGAGTAATGGTTTTAACTCTTCATCCGCTTTTTCGATCTGAGATGCTTGTGGAAGTAAAACATGATCTTTTATAAATTCAAATGGACTGACAGCTTGTTTTTCCCAATTGATCCAAGAATGATGAAAAAAGAAACTTGAACCATGATCGATTAGCCAAAGTTCTTTGTACCACATCAACATATTGGTGTTTCTAAAAGTTCTATCAACATTCGTGATATAAGCATCTAACCAAACGACTTTCGATGCTAAATCTTCGTCAACTTTCATAACATTTGGATCATAATTGATGGCGCCCGAAAGAAAATGCAAACCTAAGTTTGTTCCTTGACTAAATTTGAGTAAATCCTGAATTTCTTCATCGGCTTCTGTTCTCCCAAAAGCTTCATCAACTGTTAAAAAGATTATTTCAGGAACTTTGAATTTTAATCTTCTTGCAATTTCACCACCGAGTAATTCTGCAATGACCGATTTCTCTCTGTGTCCAGATCCCTTGAATTTTACAACATATTTGTATTCATCATCTGCTTCAGCAAGAGCAGGCAACGACCCGCCTTCTCTTAGAGGTAAGATGTATCGGGTTAAATTTGCGTGTCTAATTTCCAAAGTAAAATTATTTTCTGAGTAATGTTACGACAATTATTTTAGTCAGATTCGATATACCATGGTTTCAATCGACTCAAATATTGCGGAGCCAATTTATGCAATTCTATCATGATACTCAAGTAATTTTTATCATCGTACATCTGTGATATGGTCGAATTTCCATAAGCATAAAGTATAAAATCGTTGATTTTCTCTTCAGGTATATTCAAGTCTTCTATGAAATAATTCACACCGAAGTAATTCTTGATTTCATTGATTTTATTTTGTCGACCTTCAAATGCATGCAGATTTTTTCTTCTTCTCAAATCGCCAGTAAAAGAATCTATAACTTTCTCAACATTTAAATGCAGCAATGAAATGTCTTTCCCAAATTGGAAATCAGTGGTATCTCTCATAGCGACCGCATCCTTATTCACGCCCATTTCTTGGTAGAGTTTGTCTATATTATCCATTTTGGCGCTGTATTTTGCATCCTTGTCGAGAAAACCTGTCAATTTTTGAGTGATAATCGCTTCGTCCAAAACTATGGCCTGAAGATTTAGGTGAATAGTGATCAAATCTCTTTTCATCAAAGATTCTGTGATGGTAAATTTTCTGTTTTCATAATTGATCGATTGAATCAACAATACATCATTTGCTTGAACTTTTATTTTGAAACTTCCGGTTGCATCAGTGACAGTTGTTAAATCCGTTCGTGTGTTTGTGATGTAAATTCCTTCGCCAAAATCATCTTCTATATCGAGAATTATTCGACCATTGATGTATTTCTCTTGTGCTTGAACAAAAGAAGTTAAACAACCAATCAATAAAATAATCATGAATAAAAATCTCATAAATTGTAGGATAAATTTAAATTTTCAATTTCCAAAATGAGCTCATCAATTGACGATATGTATAGGCGAAAATAAGTAACTTTAATCAATCAAAGGAGTTTTAAATTTCATTTGATAGAAGCAAAGAAAGTGAAATTAATGTTCAACTGTTTGGTGATTGATGAAAATTAACAAAAATTTTGAATTTTAATCCAATGATGAGAAGTGTTAGACGCTCCTCGGGTGTTCTTCTCACAGTCACTTTTCGTGATTTGATCGACTGAATTGATAGAGTTAAATTTGAAATGAGAACAACACCCAAAAAGCTAAAACTGTTGTAAGTTTTTATCATTTGTTCAATCATATAACGGAGGTGTTTTTTAAATATTGTAATGAATTATGAGGAAATTATCATTTGAATAATAATTTATTTTTTATTCCTTTCCATCGATAATTTCTTATAAAACGTCCTTCTTCTGCTGTGACAATTTTCGGTTGTTTTGTTCTATAATTTTCCCAATATCCTTTGAATATATCGATTAGAATTTTGAAATTCTTTTTGTTCCAAGCAAATTTAGTTGCAGCGATAAAACTGATCAAAAATCCATAATCCATTTTGTAAAAAGACTCACCGACTTTTAGACCATGAATTTTTTGATATTTGATGCCCGTAGGTTTTTGTAATTTAACTTTAAGTTCCTCTAAAACTTTAATTTCATATCCATAAAATCTACTGATCAATTCATCGACCACATCCCAACCAATGGATTTTTTCAATCCTCCTATGCTTTCAAAACAAGATCTTGAATAGGATTTAAATGGACCTCTGACCTGTTTTTTATTGCCAATATTTTCATAAACCCATTGATTGTTTTTCTCAATCATCGCCAATCCACCGACAATTCCAGCTTTTGGATGGGAAGAATAAATTTTTAAAATTTCTTCGAAATAATTGTTGGGCAATATAACATCAGCATCCAATTTGACGATTATGTCCCAATTGGGATTTAGTTTTTCAAACCCTTTATAAAAGGCTTCGACTATTTTGTTGCCAGGAAGATGTTGATTGGATTTTGATGAAGAATGAATACATTGAATAAATGAATGTTTTTCAGTAAATTTTTTTACGATTTTCTCGGTTTGATCGGTTGAATTATCATTAACAACTATGAGTTGATGAGGAAGTACGGTTTGTTGAACGACGGATTCTAAAGTTTTACCTATAAAATTTTCTTCATTGTGAGCGGGAATTATGATGCTATATTTTAACGGTTGATTCACATTCATTATGTATTTTTCAAGCAATTGTTAGTTAGTTTCTTTTAAACTATTTTTGGATTTGGTCAAAATTAACGATTTTTACAAATGATGAAGAAAATAAAGTCAAAATATCGATTAAGGCTGAATAAACGTATTATCGGATATGCAGAATCGACCAAGGATGGTTTGTTGTTCAAGGGACGCGAGCCGCTTTGGTGGATGAGAGGCAAACCGAATTATAATAGAATCGACAAATTTGTAGGAATTCAGGATAAATTTCATAGGGACATTTATGAATTGGATTTAGTGAACTATAGAGTCAATCATGAATTTCAAATGAGAAAAGCAGTTGTGATTTATGATAAAAAATCTGCGAGTTTTGGTTTATTGGATCTTGAATCAGCTCACTTCACTCATTTATTTATTCATGACATTTGTTTATTCCAATCTGAGAAAATGGAGATATATTCGCATCTTTTTAATCACCCAGAATTAGAAAAGCAAATTCAAACAAATTAAATATGAAAGAAATCCATATTAAGATAAAGAGACAAAGATTTTTCGCTTTATTGGCCATGAGTTTAGTGATGTTAATTTTAAGTGCATTATTTGTCTTTATGCCGAGTTTGTTTATTTCTCAATTCATTAGCAGTAAGACTTTGATCATCATCTTTGGTTTGATAGGAATTTTCTTTTTTGGAATTTCAAGTATTTATTTAGGAAGGAAATTGGCCAATTCAAACTTAGGATTGTATATATCTGACAAAGGAATTTTGGATAAAGTTTCCGTCTTTAGATTTGATTGGATAGAGTGGAGTGATATTCGTTCGATTGAAATTCAAAAGATAGGCAATGGAACGGTTATTTGCATTTATATCAATGATGTAGAAAAATATATTGCTCAATTAGAGAGTCAAGTTTTTCAAAAAGCAGCGATAAAGAATTATGAGAATTATGGAACTCCGATTTTCATCAACACAAAAATTTTGTTGAAAAGTCAGCGAGAAGTGTTTGATTTGTTGAATTCAGAGTTTGCAAGGAGAAGTTGAATCATTGATTAAATTAAAGATTATTTAGTAAAAAAGTGTAATTTTGATTTTTAAATAAAAAACGAAAACTATGTCATACGGATTATTAAAAGGAAAGAAGGGTATTATTTTTGGGGCACTTGATGAGAATTCAATTGCTTGGAAAACCGCTGAGCGTTGTCATGAAGAAGGCGCTGAGTTTATTTTGACCAATGCTCCGGTAGCTTTAAGAATGGGGCAATTGAACGCTTTGGGCGAAAAAACAGGTTCTGAAATTATAGCAGCTGATGCAACTTCTATGGAAGATCTTTCGAATTTGTTTGACAGAGCAATCGAAAAATTCGGAAAATTAGATTTCGTTTTACATTCAATTGGTATGAGTATAAACGTTCGTAAAGGCGTACACTATACCGATATGAACTATAATTTCTTAGAAAAAGGTTGGGATATTTCTTCAGTTTCATTTCATAAAGTGATGAAAACCGCATGGGAAAAAGATGCGATGAAGGAATGGGGAAGTATTTTGGCTTTGACTTATATAGCTGCACAAAGAAGTTTTCCAGACTATAATGACATGGCTGATAATAAGGCTTATTTAGAGTCAATCGCAAGAAGTTTTGGATATTTCTGGGGCAAAGAGAAAAATGTTAGAGTTAACACTATCTCTCAATCTCCAACAGCTACAACTGCTGGACAAGGAGTGAAAGGATTCAGTGGATTTATGAAATTTGCTGATGAGATGTCGCCACTTGGAAATGCTTCTGCTGATGATTGTGCCAACTATATTGTGACTATGTTTTCAGATTTAACGAGAAAAGTTACTATGCAAAACTTGTATCACGATGGAGGTTATTCGACCACTGGAGTGTCAGAACAAGTTGCAGAAAGATTTTTATAAAGAAAAATACATTTTCGAATGAAAAGCAGTTCTTAAAGAACTGCTTTTTTTTATCAATAAAAATAATGTTGTTTTGAACTTTTTTTCCAACCAGCTTCAGATTTCCAGTCAGAAAAATATATGATAACATCGGCTTCTGACTTCCATTCAGTGAAATAAATTACTTTTTTGGCTTCGGATTTCCATTCAGTAAAAAACCAAATCCCATTGTTCTTATTGGCTTCGCTTTTCCAATCTGTCTTATAAACAATTAAATCAGCTTCGGATTTCCATTCACTGACATAAACAACTACATCTGCTTCACTTTTCCAATCGGTAGAAAAGACCACTTGACCAAAAAGTAAATACAATGGTGTTAGACAAAACATTAAGCTTAAAGCGATTCTCATATTGTAAGTTTAGATAAAAGTACAAAAATTATTATATCCCTGAAATCCGTGATTTTTTGAGAAGTGTAGGTAATATGGGATTTTTAATATATCTTAGTCATGCATTCAATTTCACATGATTTGAAATGTAAAATTGATTTAAAAGAAATTAGAGTTCAAGAAATTTTAGTTGGTCTTTTAAATCTTTGTGTTTTAAATCATTATTGAATTAAAACACTCACTTATTAAAAAATAATTACTTAATAAATAGGGCTGTTCTCATTATGAGGCAGCCTTTATTTGTAGGGTTTAATTTTACCAGAACCCAATGTTTTAGAATTAATATCTTTGGTCAAACCTGTATAAAATATATTTCCTGATCCTCTTGAATCTACGGTGAGTACGCCATTGCAATTTACTTTAGTATCACCCGAACCAATTTTTCTGATATTGATATCATTGGCTTTAAGTCCGTATGCATTTACAGTTCCTGAACCACGAGTGAAAATTTCTAAAGAGTCAGTTTCGCCCGACAAATGGAATTTTCCAGAACCCATGCCTTCAATTTTCGTTTTTTCTGAATTGATTTTCAAGTTTAAATTAGCTGAACCTTTTGAAGATGCGTAAAATTCCTTGACATTCTGAATCGAATGAGTGGA
>DEQC01000039.1 GCA_002359055.1 Flavobacteriales bacterium UBA3376
ACCAATTCCTCATCATTTACTTTTAGAAAATCAATACTTTTTTCTAAAAAGGTTTCCAACCACAAATCATCACTATCTATAAAAGTTATATACCTACCTTTTGCATTTCTCAGCCCGACATTTCTCGCCTCTGCAGCTCCAGAATTCTCATCTAAAACAATCAAATGAATCCTTGAATCCTTGTGTTTTTTGATCAAATCGACCGAAGCATCCGAAGAACAATCATCCACTATCCACCATTCCCAGTTTCTATAAGTTTGAGAAAGCACAGACTTTATGGTGTCTTCTATATATTTTTCGGAATTATAACAAGGTGTTATGATGGAAATTAAATCATTCAATTTATTAATTTTTAATTCGACTGAAAAAAGCCATAATTCTCTGTACTAAAAACAGTTGTATATCGACCAAAGCCTGATTTATCACCCCAAACATTATAAAAATGGACATAAAGCATGATGGTATAAATCAAAAACATACTGTAAACCAAATTTTTATAAGTTGGCGTATCTCTCAATGCCATAACCATTCTTGGAACTACAAAAACAATATAACCAGTAAAAAACACTGGAAGTCTGGCAGCAAAAATTCCTTCACCAAAAAAGAAATAAATCACCACCCCAAAAATGTAAATATTTCTAAAATAAACAAATAAATTATCCTTTGCTACGACTCGTTTATTGAACAAAAGTATAGCAATGATCGTCAGTACTTTCACAACATCTCCCAAAAGACTTTTTTCTGTAAACTCATTTGCATAATCGATATATGTTTCTCCTACACCAAATGGCAAAATCCTGAACAATCCATCGATGGCTTGGCTCAATCCTAACACATAGGATAAAATAGAAGCTACGACCACCGAAATAATCATAAAATTATTGAAAGGAATCTTCACTATCCAATAAGCAAACAAAAAAGCTATTACTGCTTTATGGAAATAAAATGCGATTACAAAACACAAAAAAAACTTCCAAAACTTTCGTTCAATTATAAACCGTATCGAAAAAAACATAATCGCATTCGCCAACCCCTGTCGAACGTGTACGTGTTCTTCAAAGAAATATGTTGGAACAGTATACATCAACATGGCCAAAAACACATAACCTCCATATCGATAAATCGTTTGTGTCTTCAGATAAAGAGCTATAGCCGCTATGAGCAAAGTGAAAGTTGCATATCCTAAACCTAAGCTACTGACGAATTTATTCAAAAGAATATACCCATATTCCATGTCCCAATAGTCCGATAATTCCTTTAAGTCAGCAAAAGGTGTAAGTGCTACATCTTCAAACGCTCTCCAATACGGAAACCAATCCGGACTCAAAGCATAAGCCAAACCCGCCGTAAAAATCATGATTACAACGATTGTTTTAAACCAAGTTTTGTTTGGTTTTGAATTTGTACTGAATTCATAAATGCTTGAAATCAATAGCAAAAAAACAATCAAATTGTAAATAAAACTCATTGGTCGCTATATTAATTGAATCAACTTTAAATTCACTAAAGACATTAGGTAAAAAACCTGCTTTTTAAATGGCAAAGAAAATAAATAATTCTCATTGAATCTTTTATATTTTAAAATTTCCTTCTTTGTTATTTTATATTTCTTGAGCTGATCATTTAACTCATCTAACATTTCCGCTTTTAATTGCTTATCTTTTACATAAGCTACATAACCCAAAAACGAATAATACGCTTGAATGATGAAAAATCTCTTCCATTCTTTTTCTCTGTTTTTATAAGGACTTTCGAAAAAAGCTGTCGCTACATTTTCAACGGCCAAAAACATATCTAATCCTTTTTCTGTATGCGTTCTCGTAATCGAATCTTGTCTTTCGAAATACTTATAATACGGTTGATTGACTTTGGCCAAAACTTTTGAATTCAAAACCAATTGAGGAATTAGCTCTATGTCCTCGAAGTGAATTCCCTTTTTAAATTTATGATGCTCAAATAGATCTGCTTTGAATATTTTATTGCAAGCAAAGCAACTCATTTCTCCAAAAATTGTAAAATCATCTTTTAAATTTATTTTCTCTGGCAATTGTGGCGATTGAGGCAAATCTCTGAAAGCTTCTCCCTTTTCATTTACTTTTACCAAATCACACAAAACCATTTGCGCTTGGTGTTCTTTCGCCTTTTCATACATGCTTTCAAACATCTGTAGCTCTACATAATCATCGCTATCGACAAAACCAACAAACTCACCTTTCGCTTGTTGTATTCCAAAGTTTCTGGCGTCGCTCAAGCCTCCATTAGGTTTTTGAAAAGATTTGATTTGTGTAAATTTAGAAGAATATTCATCGATAATTTTCTGAGAATCATCCGGAGAACCATCATTAACCACTATAATTTCTATTTCATTCAAAGTCTGATTCACCAAAGAATCCAAACATTTTGATAAATATTCTTCTGTATTATAAACAGGAACTATGACTGAAACTTTAATCATTTGTGATAGCAGTTAAAATATTTTCATATTGAACGATGATTTTTTCTTTAGCAAATCGATTGATGATACTTTCTTGAATTTTCTCAGTATCCTTTTTTTCATTCAATAATTCTTTAATTCTTTTTGCAAATAATTCTGAATTTTCAATCGAACAAATTTCTCCATTGATTCCCTCTTCTATGATTTCATTGATTCCTCCTGGGCAATTATTGGCCAAAGCATAAGTTCCACAAACACCGGCTTCCAATAATACATTTGGAAAACCTTCGTAACGTGAAGATAAAATGAACAAATCTGCTTGATACAAATAAGGGTAAGGATTTTTCTTAATTCCAATAAAATTGACTTTTTCCAAACCCAATTCTTCCTTTTGCTGAATCAGCTTTTCTTTATCGGCTCCATCGCCCAAAATATGCAATTGAATTTTCTCTTGTTTCAAATGTGAAAAAACTCTTAGCAACAAATCAAAACCTTTTCTTTCACTCAAGTTCCCAATGGAAACTACATTTTTCAATTCACCCGAAAATATCTTTTCCTCCAGTTTCATCTGATTTTGAATCCACTCAACATCGACAGGATTATT
>DEQC01000036.1:0-14593 GCA_002359055.1 Flavobacteriales bacterium UBA3376
CTGAAAGTAATATCCATCTTTTACTTTCGCAGAAATTTAATACACACAAAATGTTACACAAATCATTATTAAGCTCATTAATTTTATTGTTTTCTACGATTACTTTTGCTCAGCAAACGGGATTGATTTCAGGAAAAGTAATCGACTCTGAAAGCAATTTATCATTGCCCGGCGCAAGTATCACCCTGGACCAAGGCAATAGGTACACAATTTCAAATCAAGATGGAAGTTTCGAATTTTTAAACGTTCCCGAAGGAAATTACACAGTGACTGTAGAGTATTTCGGTTTTGATTTACTTTCTGAAACTGTAACGGTAGAAGCTGGAAAGAATTCTGTCGTAGATTTTGGAATGATTCCATCGATCAATCATTTGGAAGGCGTTGTCATCACTGGACAAATCCTAAAAGGTCAAGCAAGAGCGCTTAATCAACAAAAAAACAAACAAAACATCAGTAATGTGATTTCATCTGATCAAATCGGTAGGTTTCCAGATGCGAATGTTGGAGATGCTTTGAAAAGAGTTCCTGGAGTGACTATGCAAAATGACCAAGGTGAAGCACGCGATATCATCATTCGTGGACTTGCTTCTAACTTAAACTCTGTGACCCTCGATGGCGATAGAATTCCTTCAGCCGAAGGTGATAACAGAAAAGTTCAAATGGACCTTATTCCTTCCGATATGATAGCAACTATCGAAGTCAACAAAACTCTAACTGCCGATATGGATGCAGATGCAATTGGTGGTTCTGTGAATTTAATCACTCGTGCTGCACCCAATGGTGAGAGAATTTCATTTACAGCTTCTGGTGGATATTCTCCTATACGTGAAAAAGGAAATTATACTTCAGCTTTTGTTTATGGCAATCGTTTTTTGAATGATAAGTTAGGCGTGATTTTCAGTGCATCTTATAACAATAATAATTTTGGCTCTGACAATGTGGAAGCAGTTTGGGTCAAATGGGATGAGGATGGAAATCAAATGGATTATATAGAAGAATTGGACATTAGAAAATATGATGTTCAACGCATCAGAAGAAGCTTTTCTTTGGCATTGGATTATCAAATCAATGAGAGCAATAAATTGTTTGCTAAAGGAATTTACAATTGGAGAGACGATAGAGAAAATCGCTTTCGCTCGAGATACAGAGGAATTGAGCCGATTTTTGAAGGAAATTCTTTGATTGGTTTCGAGGGATCAATTAGGAATCAAACCAAAGGTGGAATTGATAATAATAGAAATAAGAACACTCGATTGGAAGATCAAAGGGTTCAGAATTACTCCATAGGTGGTGAGCATTTGTTGAGTAGTTCAGTGGATTTGGATTGGTCGGTAAATTATTCTTCTGCAAGTGAAGATAGACCTGATGAAAGATATATTGAATTTCAAAATAGCGATGTTCGTTTGGATTTCAATGGACAAGAGAAAAAACCACTTTATACAGTTTTGAGTTCAAATAATGCTCAGGATTATATGTTGAGAAATATAACCGCCAATCATAATTATACAAAAGAAGAAGAAATTGGATTTAAATTGAATTTAAGATTTCCTTTTTCAGTCATTGAAAATCAGAAAGGTAGAATCAGAACTGGAGTTCGTTTGAGAATCAAAGAGAAATTAAGAGACAATATTTATTACGAATACGATGAATTGGCTGGAACTATCAATTCTTTGGCCGATGTACAAACTTCATATTTCAGTGGAAATAATTGGCAAGCAGGTTCTCAGTATGTTCCTGGTAGATTTGCTTCGGCATCTTACTTAGGAAATTTAGATTTGAACAATTCTTCGCTTTTCGAAGGTGTTTTGGTTCCAGAAGAATATTTGGCCCAAAATTATAAAGCCAAAGAAAACATCTATGCTGCTTATATAAGATGGGATCAAGATTTAAACAATGATTTATCGATGATTTTAGGTGTTAGAGTAGAAAACACTTCAATTGATTATACAGGAAATCACATCTTAGATGAAGATAATTTGCAAGGAACGGTGACCAATAAACATGATTATACTAATATTTTACCAAGCCTTGCTTTCAAATACAATATCAAAAGAGATTTTATTTTGAGAGCTGCATTTAGCACTGCTTTGGCAAGACCTGATTATTATGCCTTGGCTCCTTATGTAAATGTAATTTCAGATGACAGTCAGATTCAAGCAGGAAATCCAGAACTAAATCCTACTTATTCTTACAATTTTGATCTTATGGCAGAAAAATATTTTAAATCGGTTGGAATTATTTCTGCGGGTGTTTTCTATAAAAACTTAAATGATTTCATCTATACGCATAGAATTAATAATAGTTATAGCCATGCGGATTTCGCTAACGATTTTCCAGAATTATCCAATCCAATTCCAGTGGGTGAAAATAATTGGTCAATCGTTCAACAAAGAAATGGTGACAATGTAAATGTTTATGGATTTGAAATTGCTGGACAAAGACAATTGGAATTTTTACCAGGTAGATTTTTAAAAGGTTTCGGAGTTTATTTGAACTATACTTATACTCATTCAGAAGCCAAAGGAATCACCAATGAAGATGGAGAAGAGAGAAGTGGACTTGGACTTCCGGGAACTGCTCCACATATGTTTAACGCTTCGCTTTCTTGGGAAAATAGAAAATTCTCAGCAAGAGTTTCTTTGAACCATACTGCTGATTATCTCGATGAATTAGGAAGTAATTCTTTTGAAGATAGATACTATGATAAACAAACATTTTTGGATGTAAATGCTTCTTATAGAATCACGGATAACTTCTTGATTTTTGCTGAAGCTAATAATTTAACCAATCAACCCTTGCGATATTATCAAGGAATTTCTTCCAGAACTATGCAAATGGAATACTATCAACCGAGATTTAACTTAGGTGTTAAACTTGATTTTTAATCAATTATAAATTTATCAAAACACATATTATGAAAAAAATAAATATTCTATTTCTTTTACTTTCAATTGTATCCTTTGCTCAGAAAAGTTTAAGTCCATTTGAATATGAAAAACAAAACGGTTATAAAGGTCAGAATATTCCTGATTTAACTTATGTAGAAGACAGTTTTAGCTTTATAGTTTTAGGGGATTTCGGTCGTGTGGGAGATTATTATCAAAAAGATGTCGCAAGAGAAATGGGACATGCGACCATAGCTTTAGATGCGGAATTTATTCTTTCTGTGGGTGATAATTTCTATCCAAATGGTGTTCAAAGCACTCAGGATTATCATTGGATTTCTTCATTCGAAAGCATTTATAAAGATCCAGGTTTATACACAGATTGGTATGTTGCTCTTGGTAATCACGATTATAGAGGAAATGTGCAAGCGCAAATCGATTATTCAAACATCAGTAGAAGATGGAACATGCCGGATAGATATTACAGCAAAATATTTGAATTAGACAATGGTGATAAATTGTTGATGGTTGTTATGGATACCAATCCATACATAGACGGATACCACGGAAATTCAGAAAAATATCCTGACATTGAAAAACAAGATACTTTGGCTCAAACCCAATGGATCAAAGAACAATTGGATATCAAAGATCCTTCTGTGCGATGGAAAATAGTTGTTGGACATCATCCAATGTACAGCGGTGGAAAAAGAAAAAATAGTGAAGACACACTTTTATTCGAAAAGAAATTTGCTGATTTATTCGACCAATACAAAGTCGATGCTTATATCTGTGGACATGAACATGATTTGCAAATCATCAAACCCAAAGGAAGATATACTACTCAATTTTTATCTGGCGCAGCAAGCGAAGTGCGTGTTTCAGGCGAAAGAGAAGGAACCATTTTTGCAGCTGATATACCAGGATTTATGACATTTTCAATTAAAGGCAATCAATTGTTGGTTCAATCTGTTAAAGCCAATGAAAACGGTGCGAAAGTTTTAAATAAACACAAAATCATTAAAAAAAGATGAAAAAATCAATTATAATACTTATAACGATAGGCTTTGTTTTGATATCATGCGAACAGCCAGTGCCTGTAGCTGAAAATGCAATTTTACCTGTTGTGATTACTGAAGAAACACCTAATGATACCGATGACCCGGCGATTTGGATTCATCCAGAAGATCCATCGAAAAGTTTGATCATTGGAACTGATAAAGAATTGGGTGGTGGGCTTTATGTCTATGATTTGGATGGGAAAATCGTTAATAAATACATCGATATGCAACGTCCAAACAATGTGGATGTGGCTTATGATTTAAATATCAATGGTGTGAAAACCGATATTGCAGTTACAACCGAAAGAAAAGCTCATACTATCAGAATATTTTCAATTCCGGATTTGAAACCTATAGACAATGGTGGAATTCCAGTTTTTGAAGGAGAAACTGGCGATGGAGAACGCGATGGAATGGGAATCGCTCTTTACACAAAAACAATTGATTCGATCAATCAAGAAATTTATGCCATTGTCGGAAGAAAAAATGGTCCTTCTGGTAGTTATTTATGGCAATATAAACTTTCGGTCAATGATGACGGTTCGGTAGGAGCAGAGTTGGTCAGAAAGTTTGGTGAGTTCAGTGGAAAAAAAGAAATCGAAGCTATAGCTGTGGACAATGAGTTAGGCTATGTTTATTATTCGGATGAACAAGCAGGTGTCCGAAAGTATTATGCAGATCCTGAAATGGGTAACGAACAACTTGCATTCTTTTCACAAAACGATGCCAAAAGAGACCACGAAGGAATTGCTATTTATAAAAAAGATGAAAAAACGGGTTATATCTTAGTTTCTAATCAACAAAACAATTCTTTTATGGTTTATCAAAGAGAAGGAACTGCTTCAAATCCGCATGAACATAAGTTGATTGCTGATATTCCAATTTCTGCCATAGAATGTGATGGTGCAGAGACGACTCATGTGAAATTAGGCGATGAATTTCCTGAAGGAATTTTTGTTGCAATGAGCGACGAAAAAGTTTTTCACATTTATGATTGGAGAGATTTACAAGAATGGATAAATAATCATCCGGTGGTGGAATAGACGAAATGCACTCTTTAGAACTATTTATTTAATAATAAAAAAAGCAAGTCGATATGAAATCAAATTTCTGAGACTTGCTTTTGCATTGGTTTAGGTTAGTCGTTTTGGTTTAGGTTGAGTTGTTAATGAATTCAATCAAATTTTCCTTAATTGAAATTCAATACAAACATATTTAACATTGCTGATCAAAAATTAAGGGATAACCCTATAAATTTATTTTTTATTGAATTTTTTTTCATATAACAAGAAAGTCAGGATTTCAATATAATCTCTGCATCGAAATTTACTATTTTTGTAAAATAAAATTTGTGGCCTTTTGGGAATATTAACTCGAATCAATTGATTGATGAAAATTATATGGCATTTTAAACAATTCCATGACTTAACACCTCAAGAACTCTATTCGATTTTACATTTAAGAAATGAGGTTTTTGTCGTTGAACAACAATGTATATATAACGAATGCGATGGGAAAGATTTGAATTGTTTTCATCTTTGGGCAACTTTGAACGGAGAAGTAGTTGCAGGAAGTCGAATTGTTCCGCCGGGAATTTCTTACGATGTACCTTCTATAGGTCGTGTGGTAAGTCATCCAAAATTTAGACACCTGAAATTAGGTCATCAATTGATGCGACATTCTTTGCAAATCATTGAAAATATTTACGAAACCACTTCTGTAAAAATCAGTGCTCAGTGTTATTTAGGATCTTTTTATGAACAATATGGTTTTGTACAAATTTCTGAGCAATATTTAGAAGATAATTTGCCACACATGGAAATGTCGAAAGAATGATTTAATTTTTAAATAAATCACTTTTGAATTTTATCTTTGTAAAAAACACAAAATTATGCCAATAGTTGCGCCCTCAATTTTAGCAGCAGATTTTTCAAATCTCGCAAAAGATATAGAAATAGTGAATCAAAGCGAAGCCGATTGGTTTCACTTAGATGTGATGGACGGAGTTTTTGTTCCAAACATTTCTTATGGAATGCCTATTATAAAAGCCATAGATGATAGAACCGAAAAAATTATGGATGTTCATCTGATGATTGTAAATCCAGATCGATATATCAAAGATTTCAAAGAAGTTGGTGCCGATTATCTCACCGTTCATTATGAGGCTTGTACGCATTTGCATCGAACGATTCACGCCATCAAAGAAGAAGGTATGAAAGCTGGAGTAGCTTTGAATCCTGCGACACCTGTTCATCTACTTGAAGATATTATTAGAGACATCGATCTACTTTTGATCATGAGTGTAAATCCAGGTTTTGGAGGTCAAAAATTTATACAAAACACCTATGAAAAATTAGTGCATGCAACTGAATTGATCGATAAGAAAAATGCCAATACTTTGATTGAAGTCGACGGTGGAGTAACTACTGGTAATGCCAGTCAGTTGGCTCAATTGGGAGCTGATGTTCTGGTGGCAGGTAGCTCAGTTTTTAATTCTGAAAACCCAATTAAAACCATTGAAGAAATGGTCAATGCTTAAAACCAAAGGATAATTCAATAAAAAGCATAAAAAAACCTGTTCAAACAAATTTGAACAGGTTTTTTTAATAATTATGAAAACAAATTTATTTCATCAATTCGAAACTTCTTTTGATGAAATCAGTCAATTCTTTTCCTTTTAAAAGATTTTGAGAAAGTTTCGCTAAATCCAATGCTTGATTGATCAAAGCTTCTTTTTCTTCTTCAGGCTTTTTCAAAATTTCATTGGCCAAATCACTATTTGCATTGACAATCAAATTAAACATCTGAGGGAAATCGCCCATAGCAAACATATTTCCACCGGCTTGTTGCATTTCTTTCATTCGTCTTATAAATTCTGGCTGAGTGATTACAAATGGAGCGTCGTCCATGCTCAAGTCTTCCAATTTAACCGTGAAACTTTTATTGTCAATCGCCTTTTCAATATCAGTTTTTAAAGTTTCTTTTTCTTCGTCCGATAAGCGAGCGATGATAGGTTCGTCTTTTTGAATCAGATTTTGAATATGATCAGCATCTACACGACTGAATTTAACTTTCTCCTTCTCATGCTCCATTCTTTGGATAAAGTGCGAAGCGATTGGAGAATCGAACAGCAATACTTCATATCCTTTGTCAAGCGCAGTTTGAATATAAGCATCTTGACTGTCTGGATTTGAAGAATACAACACGACCATTTCTCCATCTTTATTGGTCTGATTTTCTTTGATTTTTTTAGTCAATTCATCCCAAGTGAAATATTCATTATTTACCGTTGGATAAAGCATGAATTTCTCAGATCGTTCAGCAAATTTCTCTTCAGAAACCACTCCGTATTCCAATACAACTTTGATGTCATTCCATTTCTTTTCGAAACTCTCTCTATCATCTTTCAAAAGAGAATTCATTTTGTCGGCAACTTTTCTGCTGATGTATTGTGAAATCTTTTTCACTGCTCCATCGGCTTGTAAATAAGATCGAGATACGTTCAGTGGGATATCTGGTGAATCGATAACTCCTCTGAGCAACATCAAGAAATCAGGAACAATTCCTTTGACTTCATCTGTTACAAACACTTGGTTTTGGTACAATTGGATTTTGTCTTTATCGATGTTGATGTCATTTGCCAATTTTGGGAAGAAAAGAATTCCGGTTAAATTGAAAGGATAATCAACATTTAAATGAATCCAAAACAAAGGTTCTTCGAACTGAGTCGGATATAATTCTCTATAGAAATTCAAATAATCTTCATCGGTCAATTCAGAAGGAGCTTTTGTCCAAGCTGGATTGGTGTTGTTGATGATATTATCGACTTCTTTGGTTTCTTGTTTAGCATCTTCAGGAGCATCCTCTGGCAAAGGTAAATATTCAGTCCTCGTTCCAAATTTAATTGGAATAGGCATGAATTTGTTGTATTTCTGTAAAAGTTGCTCGATTCTAAATTTCTCTAAAAATTCCAAAGAATCTTCTGCTATATGCAAAATGATTTCTGTTCCTCTTTCTTTTTTATCGATTTCTTCTAAGGTAAATTCAGGGCTTCCATCACAAGTCCATTTAACTGCCGGAGCATCTTTATAGGATTTGGTTAAAATCTCAACTTTATCTGCAACCATAAAAGCAGAATAAAATCCTAATCCGAAATGTCCGATGATACCAGTATCTTTAGCTGAATCTTTGTATTGATTTAAAAATTCTTCTGCACCTGAGAAAGCGACTTGATTGATGTATTTTTCGACTTCATCTGCGGTCATTCCTATTCCTTGGTCGATGATATGAAGGGCTTTCTTTTCTCTATCGATTTTCACCTCGATGATAGGATCGCCCAACTCAACTTTGGCTTCACCTATATTGACTAAATGTCTTAATTTGGTGGTAGCATCAGTTGCATTGGAAATCAATTCACGTAAAAATATTTCATGGTCGCTATATAAAAACTTCTTAATGAGTGGAAAGATATTGTCCACTGATACATTAATGTTACCTTTTTGCATAATTATTTGATTTTAGCTCCTAAAAGGCAAAATGAGTACCATTGCGAATCATGGTGACAAAATGTCGGATAGTCAAATAGGTTTGATTTATTGATTGAATTTTAATTAATTTGCCGGCATGAAATCAGCTGCTATTGCTTTTTACAACACAGAGAACTTTTTTGATGTACATGATGACAAGGATAAATTCGATGATTTTTATACCAAAAATGGAAAGTTGGAATGGAATCTCGAGAGGTATAATGCTAAAGTTAGAAAAATCAGCAAAGTCATCAGTGAAATTGGTCGGAAGCAAACAGTAGAACCACCTTTATTTATTGGATTGGCTGAAGTGGAAGGAAAGCGTGTTTTGAATGATTTGATTTATTCGGATCAATTGATTCAATGGAAATATGATTATATTCATTTCGAATCCAAAGATGAGAGAGGAATTGACAACGCCATGTTGTATAGAACCGATAAAATATCGGTAGTGAAAAGCTCGCCCATCTCAACGGTTGTTTATAGAGAAAATGGCATTGAAGATTTTACACGCGATGTTTTATATGTAAAATTTTTGTTGGAGGAAAGTGAAATTCATACTTTTACAGTACATTTGCCTTCCAGGAGAAATGACAACGCGAATGTAGAATTCAGAAACCAAATTCTTGAAGTTTTACGTAATAAGGTCGATGAGATTTTACGGGATGATCCGCATGCATATGTATTGATTATGGGAGATTTTAATGGAAATCCGAACAATGAATTTGCGAGGTCTATTCTGAAAACACAAGCTGGAAAAGATTTATTAAATGATGAATTGTATAATCCTATGCTGACGATAGGTTATGGAGTTGGCACTTTGAAATTTGAAGGAAAATGGCAATTATTTGACCAGATATTATTTTCAAAACAATTTTTCAATGAAGATGGAAAATTGAAATATCATTCCACTCAAATTTTCAATGAGCAAATGGTGAGAGAATGGGAAGGAAAATATAGAGGTTATCCCTTTCGAACATTTGCTGGAGTAAAATATTTAGGAGGATACAGTGATCATTTCCCCATTTTTACAATTTTAAATTATTAATTTTGCACTTTTTAAAGGTTAGTATATGAAGTTAGGTGACTATTTAGATTCAACGTATTTGAAAACCCCAAAACAAGCAGGTCTTTCTGATTCTGAAACTTTAGAAATTGTAAGGAAGTTAACTCATGAAGCCATAGAAAATGAGTTTTATGCAGTGATGGTTCGTCCAGATTATGTGCGTTCTTTGAGAATGCTTTTGGATGAATTGGATGCTAAAGTTCAATTGGGAACTGTCATTGATTTTCCAGAAGGAAGAAATACAGTCAAAGAGAAAATGACCGAAGCACAGATGGTGATTGCCAATGGTGCGGATGAGTTGGACTTTGTGATTGATTACACGGCTTACAAAAACGGAGATCTCGAAAAGGTAAAAGAAGAAGTTGAAGCTTGTTCTCGTTTGGTTCTAAAGTCAGGAAAAGTGATCAAATGGATCATAGAAACGGCAGCTTTGACCGATCAACAAATCGTAGGCATCACTAAATTGATTCGAGATATCGCAAAAACAACTTTAAGCGAATTTCCTTCGGAGAAAATTTTCATCAAATCATCCACAGGATTTTATCAGACCGAAAACGATAAACCCAACGGTGCAACTCCTCACGTGATACAGTTGATGATAGAAAATGCAGGAGATTTACCAGTGAAAGCTTCAGGTGGTGTTCGTTCAAAAGAAGATGCAGAAGAAATGATAAAATTGGGTGTTAAAAGGATTGGGACTTCATCTGCATTGAAAATTGTAAGTGGAGAAGTGTCTAAGTCCGATTATTAAACAATACTTTTTGGATTAATTCGTTGGATTAATTCAAAGTTTCTCTATTTTTATAAAAAAATTACATTAATGAATAAATATTTTTTGTTCGCATTTGCACTGTTTGGACTATTGTTAAGCTGTAACGATAGTGAATTATTTACTCCAGGTGATGAGTTTCTTGGAGGTGGTATAACTGCAGGATCATATCAGGTGGAACTGAATGGTAACTTGTGGAAATTTGACGATACGACTGAAGCGCAATCAGATGCCATTCAAAGTTATATCAATGGTTCTAATGATAATGGGAATACCATATCTATTTCAAAAATTGGAACTTTAAGTACTGGTACTTATACAGAAGCAGATGGCACAATGGTTGTTCTGATGATGAACAATGGGATTTATTCAAATGTGGATGAGGACGGAGAATTTTTGCCATTTGAGCTGAAGATCACTTCTGTTAACCAATTTCAAGGGCATGTATCGGGTAGATTCTCTGGTATGGTTTCAAATATGACAACTGGAGAAGTGATTACTCTAACCAATGGTATTTTTGTCAATATAGAATTCGAAACTGGAGTGATTTCAACAGCTAAGTTGAAAGGTGATTTTAATGAGGTTGAAAAAGATTTTAGCATCAATGCAAGAGCAGAAGGAATTACTACTGCTGCATTGATAGTTGGTGAAAATCAAGACCAACTTCAAACACTTTCTATTACTATTCCAGGTGGTTTGAGTGAAGAAATTTTTACAGAAGAAGATTTGGTGAAAGTTCAAGTGAATTTAGGAACTACGACCAATCCTTCTGATGTTTATACAAACTACGATCCGCTAACGGATACTTTTTTACCAACCACTGTAAATATTACGAGCGTAGAATTAGCAGGTGAAAATACTACTGGAAATGTAAAAGGAACTTTCAGTGGTACCATCGCTAAATTTGTCAATGGAGAAATTGTTGATGAAGTAGAGATTACGAATGGTGAAATCGATGTACCAATTGTAGTATTGTCTCAGAATTAATTGAATAAATAGATTTAAAAATAGAAGGACGGCTCAGTGAGTCGTCCTTTTTTTATCGATTCATCGATTGGGATTTTTACTTTCTTTGATCATTTTTATCACATAGAAGACGGCTATGATGAGCACGATTGCTATAAAAATGTATTGTATAACTGTATTCATTTCATTTAAAATATATGATAAAATTAAGTATTTGAATGTTGATTGAACTAAGAAACTTATAATATCTTTATAAAAAAATAAAATGAAACAACTCGTATTGGTTATAGGTGCAATTTACGGTGCCACTTCAGTTATTTTAGGAGCATTTGGGGCTCATGCATTCAAGAAGATTTTGCCTGTCGAAAAGTTAGTCAGCTTTGAAACAGGTGTACAATATCAAATGTACCATGCATTATTGTTGATCATCATCGGTGCTTTTCTACAATTTCAAACGGGATTAGAAAAAGGGGCAGCGTGGAGTATAATCGTAGGAAGTTTTTTGTTTTCAGTCAGCATTTACTTTTTATCATTTGCAGACCATTGGGGAATTAATCTAAAGTTTTTAGGCCCGATAACTCCCCTTGGTGGATTGTTTATGATAATCGGTTGGTTTTTGTTGATTTATAATTTTATTAAAATGAAAATATAAAACTCAATTAATAAGCTTCTAAAACTGAGATGCTTAGAGAAGACTGCGTCATGTCATTATTAAGCACATTGGTTAATGGTCTTCCAATGGCTATTTTGTTATTACCACTTATATTTCTTTTAATACAAGCGAATTTGATTGTGTATTCGTCAGGTGGTAAATTATTAATCACTGAGTTAATATTAAATAATTTATATGAACCTGAAGGAATCATCATTACATCAGTTCTAACCCCTTTGAGTCTGAAGCTTTGTTTGTCTGAAGGATTGTCATTAATAAAGAAACCACATGCAAAAGAACCTAAACTTTCACCAGTAAATTGAACCATGGTTTGGAAGAATAGGTTGACCTTGTTTTCAGTTTTATTAATTTCAAAATCTACTTCAACTCCTGGGATTTCTTTCCAACCCGCACTATGATTAAGTAGTTCATTTTCTGAGTATGGAACAGTATCACCAGCAGAGCTATTATCAAATTGTACACCTACTCTATCAGCAAAGGAGTTTATGAAGCTTGTGCTTAGACTTCCTTCCAAATCTTTAGGCATTTTTTTATCAGTCCATTTAGCAGCCTCATTGGCTCCACCTGATGTTATAAATTGATATTGAGTACCTGCGGATCTGTTTGAGTCGTTTAGGTAAATAGCGTTAGATACATTTAAATCTCCATTAATATCTAGAGTAGTTTGAGGAGAGTCTGTATTAACTCCCACTTGTGCGGAACAGATAATTCCTAGGGGAAATAAAGCTATATAAATAATTTTTTTCATGGTTTTAGTATTAAAAGGTTAGTCAACTACGGGTACAAATATTTCAGGAATTTCATAGATTTCAATTCTTAGAGCGGACTGAGCAACAAAGTTGTTAATATTTGTTTCATGCGCTCTTCCTATTGAAAAATCACCTGAATAATTATTATTACTCCTAATTCTTCCACAAGCAATTTTCAACTCATTTTCTCCTACAGGAACATCTTTAGCAATAATTGTCATTAGAAAAGTATTAAAAGCATGTGTAGCACTGGCAGCTTGCCTAATGGTTTCTACTCTTACTCCTTTTAATTTTTCATTGATAAAAACACCACAAGCAAAATCAACACTTCCCGAACCTTGACCACTTAATTGTACCACTGTTTCATAAGTAACACTAACTTTGTGATCATTGTTGTAAACATCGAAGGATTTAGTAAGTCCTTGTATGTCTTTCCACTTGTTAAATTTAGAATTACTCCTTAAGTCACCTTCATTGTAAATAGGATCACCTCCTATGGTGCTGTTATTGTTAAATGAGATTCCTACTTCATCACTATATGAGTCTATGAATACAATATAAAAATCGCCTGGATTAATTATAGGAATATTCAGTGATTTCCACTCAGGATGACTTCCTTCTCCTTGTGAAACTAGGATTTGCCCTTTTAAACCAGGGTCACCAAGTTCAGTGTCAGATCCTCCAACATAAATTTTATCTTTAATCGTTAAATCACCCCTCACATCTACCATTGCTTTTGGTTGATCAGTTCCTATCCCGATTTGTGCAAATGAGATAGAGAACAGAGAGGATAAAATAAATAATAAATATATTTTTCTCATGGTTTAGTTTTAGTTAAAATGGGTTAGTCTTTATTGAGTCTCAAAATATAATCTTTCAATCACATCAATCTTAATAATAGATTGCATGGTGAAATTGTTTGTTTGCGCATTTCCGTCACCTTCCGAAGGTCGTCCTATTGCTAATCTTAGATTGTCATTAGTCGTAGAAATTTTTCTGCAGCCAACTTGGATTTGATGAATTCCTGGCTCTATGTCTAATATCGTGTAAGATAATGTTATCAAAGACTGGCTTTTTTCTTTGTTTTTGACAGCATCGATTTGATTAGGTCGCATCGCTTTTAGTTTTCCATCTACAAAAGCAGCACATATATATTTTATATTTTGATTATCGGAAGTTGTTTTAGATAATTCAACTCCACTTTGGAATACAAGTGCAATTTTGTTGTTAGGATTTGTAACTTCAAAGTCTGTAGTTAAATCATTTAATACAGTCCAAGCACTTGTAAGATTATCATCAAGATTACTGGTGTGAACTCCATCTCCGGCTCCGGTAGGAAAGGAAATGCCCGTTCTACCAATTTTACTATAGGAGTTGGTCATTTGAAAGCCATCTAAGGCTAAAAAAGGAACTAAAACGTTTTTCCAAACCGCCGGCTGCCCTTCTCCCTGCGAAACTAACGCTTGCCCTACGGTACCAGGATTGCCTTCAGTGGAATCACTTCCATTGACTTTTAAATCACTTCTAAGTTGAAGGCTACCATTAATATCTAATGCTGTTTGTGGAGTGTCGGTTTCAATTCCTACTTGGGAAAATGCAATATTACACACTAATAATAGTGGGAAAAGTAAATTTTTCATTTGGTTTTCGGTTAGATTGCGCAAAACTAGAAATTCTACTAAAACTAAAACGTGATAAAAATCATGTTTTATCTAAAGGAATTATTTCTCAAAAATATTTTTGCTGAAATCCGCGGATAAGCTTATCGAATTTATCTGTCAAATGTTTTAAATACTCGTAACTTGTATGCTTAGAACATTTAATTTCTCCAAAGCAACTTTGACCGATTTTATATTTTCAAATCTTAACATCAAAGTGGGATTTTCATCCTTGGATTT
>DEQC01000036.1:14715-21998 GCA_002359055.1 Flavobacteriales bacterium UBA3376
GCTAACATTACTCCGTTTTTCAAAACAATTCTTTCAAATCCTAATTCCTTTGCCAACCATTTCAAATGTATGCTCAACAATAAATTCCCGACTTCTTTCGGATATTCCCCAAATCTATCGATCAAATTGTTTTCAAATCGATTCAAATCTTCAATTTCTTCAATTCCAGCCAATTCATTATATAAAGCCAGTCGCTCCTCGACATTGTTGACATAATCATCAGGAATCAAAATTTGTAAATCAGTGTCAATTTGTACTTCATTCACAAAATGAGTTTCACCTTGATTTTGATCTTCAAACAATTCCTTGAAATCGGTCTCTTTCAATTCCTCTATGGCTTCATTCAAAATCTTTTGATAGGTGTCAAAACCTATGTCAGCAATAAATCCTGATTGTTCAGCACCTAACAAATTTCCGGCGCCTCGAATTTCTAAATCCTTCATTGCTATATTAAAGCCTGAACCTAAATCGGTAAATTGTTCGATGGCTTGAAGTCTTTTCCTCGCTTCATTGGTCAAGGTAGATAGTGGAGGTGAAATCAAATAACAAAATGCTTTTCGATTGCTTCTTCCTACTCGACCTCTCATTTGATGCAAATCTGCTAATCCGAAGTTTTGTGCATTGTCAATGATAATTGTATTTGCATTTGGGATGTCCAATCCATTTTCGATAATGGTCGTAGAAATCAACACATCGAATTTACCCTTCATAAAATCGAGTATCACTTTTTCTAAATCAGCTCCTTTCATTTGTCCATGACCAATCCCAATTCGTGCATCCGGAATCAGTCGTTGAAGCATACCAGCAACTTCCTTTAAACTTTCTATTCGATTGTGTATGAAAAATACTTGCCCACCTCTTTGTAATTCGTAAAAAACTGCATCTCGAATTTGCTCTTCATTGAAACCTATTAAATGCGTATCAATCGGCTGCCTGTTTGGTGGAGGTGTTTTGATGATCGATAAATCACGTGCGGCCATCAATGAGAATTGTAAAGTTCTTGGAATCGGTGTCGCCGTTAAAGTCAAAGTGTCAATGTTGGCCCTTAAAGTTTTTAATTTATCCTTTACACCAACACCAAATTTATGTTCTTCATCTATGATCAAAAGTCCCAAATCTTTGTATTTGACATTTTTGTTAACCAACTGATGCGTTCCGATGATGATATCAATTTCGCCTGATTCTAATTTTTGTAAAATTTCATTTCGAGTTTTTGTTGACCTGAATCGATTCAAATATTCAACTTTTACAGGTAAGCCTTCCAAACGTTCAGTAAAAGTTTTATGATGTTGAAAAGCCAAAATCGTAGTTGGCACCAAAATAACCGTTTGTTTTCCACTTACAGCTGCTTTGAATGCAGCGCGAATTGCAATTTCAGTTTTACCAAAACCTACATCTCCACAAATCAATCGATCCATCGATCGCTCACTCTCCATATCTGCTTTGACATCATTCGTAGCTTTCAGCTGATCAGGTGTATCTTCATAAATAAATGAAGCTTCCAATTCATTTTGTAAATATCCATCAGGGTCGAATTGAAAACCTTTTTGTGTACGACGCTTCGCATAAAGTTTAATCAAATCAAATGCAACTTCTTTAACTTTTGCTTTGGTCCTGTTTTTTAAATTTTTCCAAGCAGGTGAACCTAAACGATGAACTTTTGGTTCAGTGCCGTCCTTGCCTGTGTATTTTGCTATTTTTCGAAGAGAATGAATGCTTACATATAAAATATCGTTGTTTTGATAAATCAGTTTGATCGCTTCTTGTTTCTGTCCTTGAACATCGATTTTCACCAATCCTGCAAATTTCCCAACGCCATGATCGATGTGAGTGACATAATCGCCAATTTGCAAAGATGTCAATTCCTTTAAAGTGATTGCTTCCTTTTTGGTAAACGAATTACGTAAATTGTATTTATGGTATCGCTCAAAAATTTCATGATCGGTAAAACAAACGATTTTTAAATCTTCATCGATAAATCCTTTGTGGATACTTCCGATAATAGGCGTGAATTTAACTTCTTTGGAAATGTCCTCAAATATATCAACAAAACGCTCCGCTTGTTTTTCATTCGAACAGAATAAATAATTCGTAAATCCAGCTTTGGTTCGATGATTGAATTCTTCGGCCAATAATTCGAACTTTTTATTGAAAGACGGTTGTGGTTTTTGGTTCAATTCGTAAGAAATCACCTCGTCAAAATAGTTTTGAATCGAAAATTCAATCAAAGGAAATTTCTCTAAACCTTCACGAAATTCATTTTCATCCAAAAATAATCCATTGGGTGAAGTGTGTTTAATTTCGCCCGATAAATTCTCAAAACTCTCTATTGCCAATTGGAAATTTCTATGAATATTGCTGAGAATGAGTTGAAGGTTTTTTGCGACAATAATTGTTTTGTCCGATATATAATCAAAGAAACTCTCGCGAATTTCGTCTATGTATTTATTCTCTAAATTTGGAACTATGGTGAAATGATTGACTTTCTCAATCGATAATTGTGTTTCTAAATCGAACTTTCTGATGGATTCCACTTCATCGCCAAATAAAGAAATTCTATAAGGTTCTTTTTCTGAATAAGAAAATACATCTAAAATCCCCCCTCGTATTGAAAATTCACCGGGTTCAGTCACGAAATCTACTCGATGAAATTCGTATTCAAACAAAGTTTCATTGAGAAAATCCATATCGAGCAAATCGCCGACTGAGATTTTCAAAGTGTTTTTGCTGAGAACTTTTCGCGTAACTACTTTCTCAAAAAGACCTTCAGCATAAGTTACTATGCATCGAGGTTTTCTCGCTCCATTCAAGGTGTTGAGGATTTCAGTCCTCAAAACTACATTTGCATTATTGGTCTCTTCAATTTCATAAGGTCTGCGATAAGAACCTGGAAGAAACAAAATTTCATCTTTTTTGAAAATCGTTTCCAATTCATTCAGCAAATAAGCCGCTTCTTCTTTATCGTCCAAAATCATCAAAATAGGATTTCCCGATTGAGACATCAATTGAGAAACGAGGAAACTAATAGAAGACCCGGATTGACCTTTGACATGAATCTTTGGATGTTTGTCTTTTTGAAATTGAGCAATGCAGTTCCGTACGAAGTCGCTTGACTCGTATCTATCTACAATTTCATGGATGGATTTGTTCTTCAAAATAGTTACAAATGTATTGAGAATTTATGAAATGACTTTTATTTTTCAAATCTAATTGTCCCACCTATTGATGCCGGTTGTTCCTCGTCATTGTTGTAAGGAAAGGTCGGTAGATTGATTTCTTTGGACAATATGACAGAGTCGTTTTCAGTTTTTTCTAATTTTAGATGCACATAAGCACCTGTCGTATTCAAGGGCATTTCACGCGAGATTCTATTCATATTTACATTGATGATTTGCTCTTCATCTTCATTGAGCTTTTGGTTCAATTCAAAGGTCTTATCGATTTTTTGATAAGTTTTTCCTTCGTCCAAGGTTTCACCATTTAAACTGATTTGATAATGGCAACCTCTTGCTTCTAAACTCAACGTATATTTCACATCTTTTTCTTCTTCTGCCATTGGAGAAAAAGAAGTTGTGCAAAAGAAAAGTACCAAAAATGCAAATATTGACTTCATCACTTACTAATTTGAATCCTAAAATTCTGAAGGCGAATTTAGACAATACTTTTCAAAAAAATATTTAACAAATGACAAAGCTTTGTTAAACATGATTTATTTAAGGATTTCAGCTAAAGAATTGAATGATAGATGTTGAATTTGAAAAGTCGTCGATGAATTATCAAAAAGAAGTTAGTGGAGCTGGCGGGATTCGAACCCGCGTCCAAACAAGCAACGTATGTGCTTTCTACATGTTTAGTCTGTTGTTGATTTTCGATTGAGAGCCGAGAACAAACACCCTACTCGCAACTTAGTTCCTTAAGTTTCGGCAAAAGTTCGGAACTCACTTTTACCTATCCATACATTCCTGTACCTCTGGATCAAACGCCGTACGGATGGGCATTTGAGAGATATTTAGCTTCCCTACCTTGTAAGGATATGCTTGGACTTACTGTGATTCAGTCGATTAAGCAGCTAAAGCGTAATTGTTGTTGCCAGTTAAAAAGTTGAAGTGCCTGATTTACGTGGGTACACAACCTGCCACGACATGCTTACATCATCCATTGTCCTTGCTGTCAAAACCAGTCAGCCCCATAATTTCAAATAACATAGAACGATTAAAATCGACTGCAAATATACAAAATTTATACCAATTGCAATTGATTGAGCGATGAATGTGCTGTAGTTAACGATAATTATTTTTCATTGCAAAAGCCGTCAGAATCTGCATTACAACCAATATTTATAAATAATTTTAAATGGATTGACTACATTTGTAAAGTCTAAAACTAAAGATTTATGGGAATTGTCATCAAAGATTTGACTAAAAAATATGGAAACCAACTCGCATTGGATAAAGTCTCTTTCTCCATCAAAAAAGGTGAAGTGGTCGGTTTGCTCGGACCCAATGGTGCCGGTAAATCCACCCTCATGAAAAGTGTAAGTGGTGCAATTTTACCAGATGCTGGCGATGTGCTACTGAATGAATTTTCTGTTTTGAAACATCCTTTGGAAACTAAAAAGAGAATTGGTTTTTTACCCGAAAATAATCCTTTGTATTATGAAATGTATGTAAAAGAATATCTTCGATTTGTGGCTGATATTCGAAAAGTTAAGAAAAACTTGGTTGATGAAGTCATCGAAAGGGTAGGACTGACTCCCGAAAGTCATAAAAAAATCAAACAACTCTCAAAAGGTTATAAACAAAGGGTTGGCTTGGCGCAAGCCATACTTTCAGATCCTGATATTTTAATTTTAGACGAACCAACCAATGGTTTGGATCCGAATCAAATTTTAGAAATTAGAGAATTGATTCGTTCCATTGGACAAAGTAAAACTGTTATTTTATCGACCCATATCATGCAAGAAGTAGAAGCGATTTGTTCAAGAGTGATTTTGCTCAACCATGGAAAAGTCGTTTCCGATAGCCCGATTGAAGAATTTAAAGGACAATATAAAAACTTGGAAGAAGCCTTCCATAAACTCACTAACTAAAATTAACTAATTAAAAAACTCCTACTAAAATGAAAAACAAACTAAAATTATTGAGTGTTGTACTTTTTTTGAGTGCATCTCTTGTCAACGCACAAGAGTATTCCGATGAAATTTTTGCAGCAGAGGAAATTCCACAAATCGAAAAACCTACGCGTCATGTTTTTAAAATCAATACTCCTTCGTTGTTTATCGCAACTTTCTCATTTCAATATGAATTTTTCCCAGTAGATTTTATGTCGATTTCTTTGGGATATAAATTCACACCGAACAGAGGAATGGTCTTCGAGGATCAGGTCATCGATATCATAGAAGAATCTGGTGGATATAGCGATTTACAAAGTCCTGGAGAAAGATTTTTTAGAGATTTTGAATTCAAAGGAAATGCCGTTACACCTGAAGTGAGATTTTATCTCGGACAAGGTTATGGCAAAGGATTTTATCTCGGACCTTTTGTGAGATTTGACAATTATAAATTTAATTCTAATTATGAATTTTCCCCCTTGGGCAACGAATATATCATCGATTTCGATGGAAAATACAAAGCTTTTGGATACGGATTATCAATTGGTTCTCAATTTACTATAGGCAAACACTTTACAATCGATACTTCCGTTGGACCGTATTTCTCTAATGTTGAAATTGATGTTAATTCAGTATCGAATTATACCATGTCTGATATAGAAAGAGAAGCGTTAAGAGAAGAGTTGAGCGATTTTGAATTGCCAAATGGTGATACCGAAATTTATTTGACCAATAATTCTGCACGCATGAAGTTGACATCGGATAATTTTTTCAATCTAAGATTTAACTTAGCTTTAGGATTTAGATTTTAAGGAGAAATAAAAGCCTTCAGTTTTCAAATTGGTTAAATAGATTTATCTTTGTGCCAATTTTTTAGAACCTTTTTTATGAAATGTGGAATTGTCGGCTTGCCGAATGTTGGTAAATCAACTTTATTTAATTGTCTGTCCAATGCGAAAGCGCAATCAGCAAACTATCCGTTCTGTACGATAGAACCCAATGTTGGAACTGTATCTGTACCAGACCCGAGACTTTCTAAGTTGGAGGAATTGGTAAAACCAGAACGCGTATTGCCTGCGGTAGTTGAAATTGTTGATATTGCCGGTTTGGTGAAAGGAGCGAGCAAAGGTGAAGGTTTAGGAAATCAATTCCTTGGAAATATTCGTGAGTGCAATGCGATTATTCATGTTTTGCGTTGTTTCGAAAATGATAATATCACCCATGTCGATGGATCAATAAATCCAGTAAGAGACAAGGGAACTATCGATATCGAACTTCAGTTGAAAGATTTAGAAACTGTAGAAAAACGCATCGAAAGAGCGAGAAAAGTTGCTAAATCAGGTGATAAAGACGAAGCGAAGGTTTTGGCGGTTTTAGAAAAAGCAAAAACATTTTTGGAACAAGGGAAAAATCTGAGAGAAATGGATCTCAGCGATGATGAAACTGAAATTATTTCTGATTTGTATTTGATTACCTTTAAACCAGTGATGTATCTATGCAATGTGGATGAGGCGGCAGTGAAAAATGGCAATGAACATGTGGAAGCTGTCAAAGAAGCTGTCAAAAATGAAAAAGCTGAAGTCTTGGTTTTGGCTGCTCAAATCGAAGCTGACATCGCTGAATTAGATACTTATGAAGAACGTCAGATTTTCTTGGAAGAATTAGGTTTGGAAGAGCCAGGCGTAAATCGTTTGATTCGATCGGCTTATTCACTTTTGGATTTACAAACTTATTTCACAGCTGGTGTCAAAGAAGTTCGCGCTTGGACAATTAAAAGAGGAGCAACCGCACCTCAAGCCGCTGGAGTGATTCATACAGATTTCGAAAAAGGTTTTATTAGAGCAGAAGTGATTTCTTATGATGATTTTGTTGAATATGGCTCTGAAGCTAAAGCCAGAGAAGCTGGTAAATTGAAAATTGAAGGAAAATCTTACATTGTTCAAGATGGTGATGTGATGCATTTCTTGTTCAATGTATAAAATATAGGCATAGAATTTGTGCTAAAAAGTCGTCCTCTGGGCGACTTTTTTTAATGATGAAATTTAGGAAATACATATCGATAGTTTTATTGACAATTTTTTGTTTGCAAAATTTTGTTCCAAAACATTCGTTTTTCAACTTTATGAATGAATGGGTGAATGCTTCTATCGAATGGAAAAGTGAATGTGAAATG
>DEQC01000036.1:22067-25475 GCA_002359055.1 Flavobacteriales bacterium UBA3376
CCAATTGTTCTTTGGTTTTTTATCCGTGTCAATCACTTACTTTTCTAAGTTTCCCCATGGAAAATATTTCGAATATAATCGATCAAGTCAAAGTTGAATTTCAAATGTATGACGAATCGATCATCACTCAATTCCTCGAAGTAAATTCACCTCCTCCACGATTGATTTTTGCTTAATTCAGTGTGTTCACATTTAAATTAATTAAATATCAATCAAATAATTTTATGAATAAAAAAAAGAAAAACAACCTTTGGCAATATTTACTTTTCGGTGGAGCTCTTTTGGTTTTATATGCTACTGGAGCCATGCCTAATGTCATTGGTTTCGTACAAAAAGGAGTTTTAAAAACAGGTCTGATGAATCCAAAATCAGAAATGTTGGCCGAATATACCGATTCCAATGAATCAAATGATAATGTTGACCAAGAAGGAAATTATACAAAAGCGGATTATAATTTCAAACTTTTGGATGAAAATGGAAAAGTTGTGAATTTGTCTGAGTTTGAAGGAAAGCATATTTTTATGAACTTCTGGGCAACTTGGTGTCCGCCATGCATAGCTGAAATGCCAAGCATCAATAAGCTTTACAACGAAATGAACGATGAAGTAGTCTTTGTGATGATCTCAACTGATGATAGCTTTCAGAAAGCAAAAGATTTTAAATCGAAGAGAAATTTAGATTTCCCGATTTATCAAATCGCTGGACCTATTCCAGAATTGTATCATAGCAATAGTTTACCGACGACTTACATCATAGATTCCAAAGGGAATTTAGCATTGAAACATATAGGAATGGCAGATTATAGTCATCCTGAGTTCAAAAATTTTATGAAGTCTTTGTTGTAAATTGCTAAATAAAACTAAAAAAGTCTTTCCCATGGGAAAGACTTTTTGTTTGAAAATAATAACAGTGAAAAAATTAGACTTTTAGCAAATTTTCAATTGCTTTCTCCATAGTAGTTTCTTCTTTGGCAAAACAGAATCTAAGTAATTTTTGATCAAATGCATCTTCATAAAATGCTGAAATAGGAACACCTGTAACTTTGTGTTGAATCGTTAATTCTTTCGCAAAATCTAAATCGTTCAAATCAGAAACATCTGAATAATCAACTGTTAGGAAATAAGTCCCCTGAGGTTTTATCGCTTTAAATTTAGTTTGTTTTAAACCTTGCATCAGAAAATCTCTTTTCTTCTGGAAGAATTCAGGAAGGATTAAATATTCCTCCGTTCTTTTCATAAACTCAGCCAATGCATATTGAACGGGAGTATTCACAGAAAATGTATTGAATTGATGAACTTTTCTAAATTCACTCATCAACTCTTTTGGCGCCATACAATATCCGACTTTCCAACCTGTGATATGATAGAGTTTCCCAAAAGAAGCAGTGATAAAACTTCTTTTTTTAAGTTCAGTAAATTGGCTCACACTCAAATGTTTGTTTCCGTCGAAAACGATGTGTTCATAAACTTCATCGCTCAAAATCAGAATATTAGTATTTTTTACAATTTGGCTAAGCGCTTCGAAATCTTCTTTTTCCAAGATAGATCCTGCGGGATTGTTTGGATTGTTGATCAGAATCAATCTCGTTTTATCGGTGATCAATTGTCGCACTTTTTCCCAATCGATTTTAAAATCAGGAGCCATCAATTGAACTGTTTTTGGAATTCCTCCAAAGAGTTCAATGGTTGGTCGATACAAATCATAAGACGGGTCAAATAAAATTACTTCATCACCTGCGTTGATGACTGCGCCCAAAGCTGAGAAAATCGCTTCAGATCCACCGGCGGTTACTGTGATTTCTGAATCAATATCATAAGTTGAATGATACAAATTCTCTGATTTCAAACTGATTTGTTCTCTCAATTCATAAACGCCCATCATAGGTGCGTATTGATTTCGTCCTTTTTTCATATATTGGTGGACAAGATCGATTAAGTCAGCAGAACAATCAAAATCAGGTGCGCCCTGAGAAAGATTGACGGCATTATTTTCTTGTGCCAATTGGGACATTATTGTAAAAATATTGGTTCCTACTTTAGGTAATTTTGAATTTATTTTCATGCTTTAAAGTTAATGAAAAAAAATATCTTATGAATTAACAAAGATCAGTCGTTGAGACAAGTTTTTAAAAGCTTGACAAGCTGGATAAAGTCATAAGATTAACCTAAAAAATGACTTGAATTGACAATTTAAAATTTCTATTTTTGTAGTATGACAGAGAAAATTATTGAGAACTCTCATTCTGAGGCAACAGCAACTTATACAGAAGATAATATTAGAACTCTTGATTGGCGCGAACATATACGTATGCGTCCAGGAATGTATATTGGTAAATTGGGCGATGGATCTTCACAAGATGATGGGATTTACATATTGTTGAAAGAGATCATCGACAATTCAATCGATGAGTTTGTAATGGGTGCCGGAAAAACGATTGAAATTTCTTTGAATGATAAAGAGGTTACTGTTCGCGATTATGGACGAGGAATTCCATTGGGGAAAATGGTCGATGTTGTATCGAAAATGAATACCGGAGGGAAATATGATTCACGTGCATTTAAGAAGTCAGTTGGGTTGAACGGAGTGGGTGCAAAAGCTGTAAACGCACTTTCTTCTCACTTTAGGGTTCAATCGATTCGCGATAACAAAACACGTGTGGCTGAATTTCAATACGGTAGAATTGTAAATGAAGAAAAGGAAAAAGAGACGACTATAAGAAAAGGAACGAAAATTACATTTGTTCCTGACGAAGAGGTTTTCAAAAATTATAAATTCAGAAAAGAATATGTTGAGCGAATGCTCAAAAACTATGTGTATTTAAATCCTGGTCTGAGAATAATTTTCAATGGTGAAGAATATTATTCAGAAAACGGATTGTTGGATTTATTGAAAGACAACATTGATGAAGAAGTGATTTACGACATCATACATCTAAAAGGTGAGGACATCGAAATCGCTATGACACATAGTTCGAATTCCTATTCAGAAAGTTATTATTCGTTCGTCAACGGTCAAAATACTACTCAAGGAGGTACGCATTTGAGTGCTTTCAAAGAAGCTGTGGTAAGAACTATTCGTGAGTTTTACAACAAAAATTACGATCCGAGCGATGTTAGAAAATCGATTATCTCAGCCATAGCGATCAAAGTTATAGAACCTGTGTTTGAATCTCAAACCAAAACAAAATTAGGATCGACAGACATGGGACCTGATATGCCGACGGTTAGAACTTTTGTAAATGATTTTGTGAAAACGCATTTGGATAATTATTTACATAAACATCCTGAAGTTGCTGAGCGTTTAGAGAAGAAAATCAAACAAGCTGAACTCGAAAGGAAAGAACTTTCAGGCATTCAGAAGTTGGCAAGAGAAAGAGCGAAGAAAGTTAGTCTTCACAATAAAAAACTG
>DEQC01000057.1:0-153 GCA_002359055.1 Flavobacteriales bacterium UBA3376
TCATTTGCAACAGCTTGTGATCGGCTATATCGTAAAAACTTGTCAGCAAACCTCCGTTATTAAACGGATTTCCTTATGGCCTGAAGATGTGGGGATCGAGAAAAGTGAAGCAAAGCATTTTTTGCAACTATACATTCAGTTTACAGATAACCT
>DEQC01000057.1:229-404 GCA_002359055.1 Flavobacteriales bacterium UBA3376
AGCGCGGTGAGACAAAGCCATCTGTTACGTCCGATGTACTATATGCCTATTGGGGAAGAAATTATGAAGTCCCATTTGGTGAAACAGAAGCTTGTAATCGTGCCTTTAAAGCATTGCAAGATTGGCGGAATGAAACGGCAAATAGACTAACTATGTTTGAATATTATAGCGATCA
>DEQC01000057.1:529-723 GCA_002359055.1 Flavobacteriales bacterium UBA3376
TATAATTGGCGGTGGAATCAGCACATAAATAATGTCATTTATTCACGCCTTACATGGGGAGAACCGTATGAACTTATCTTAACCTATTACTTCAATCAATTTGGTGATCGTGCGGAATATTATAAACAACTAATTTTTTCGTTAGAGCAACATTTGGCACCGATTTCTAAGTGGAATCGAGTGCTATTTCCGTA
>DEQC01000057.1:827-2157 GCA_002359055.1 Flavobacteriales bacterium UBA3376
TGATACAGAGGAACATATGATTGGCTATCTCAAGGATTTGCAAAAAATAGCAACACAATTGGAAAAAGAGTGGCGTATGAAGGTAACTGTGAGCAATTAACCAATAGTAACGTACTCGAAAGGATGATTTTGTGAACTATGTACCTTTTCAAGCGCAATATATTGATGATGTAGTAAATCTATGGAATACACAATGGGGACAAGAATTTCCTCTAAGAAAAGAGCTATTTATTCAAAACAGTATAGAGGATGTTAATGTATTTCCAACCGGTTGTTTTGTGGCATTAAATAATGAAGGAAATGCAGTTGGGTTTATTATAGCGAAAAAGTGGCAAGAACAACTCGACATCAACATGAATACTAATCGCGGATGGATTCAAGTCATTTTAGTAGAAAAAATGATGCAACGACAAGGGATAGGAACAAAATTATTGCAATTAGCAGAGGAGGCACTTGTAAAAGCCGGTATCCAGGAAATACAACTTGGCGGTGATCCTTTTCATTATTTTGCGGGTATACCTTCGACAAGTATTATTGTACAAAAAATGGCAGAAAAGCATGGCTATGAAAAAAGGATGGATACGCATGATTTAGTAAATCATTTAGCAAAAGACTATGCTATTCCTACTGGGGAGCATCTTGAATACAAATTATTACAAGAGGAAGAACAGCAAGAATTAATTGAGTTTTTTGCACGCTGCTTCCCAGGAAGATGGGAATATGAGGCGATGAAATATTTTGAATTAGGTGGTAGAGGACGCGAATTTGTTGTTCTCAGAAAACATGGGCGTATTATAGGTTTTTGTAGAATCAATGACGACGACTCGCCCATGATCGCGCAAAATGTTTATTGGCGGACGTTATTTCCACAAGCGGTAGGGGGGATTGGACCTCTAGGAATTGACGAAAAGGAGCAAAAAAGGGGATATGGTCTAGCTATTGTACAAGCTGGGATGGCATTTTTACAAGGGCGAAACATAGAAACGATCCTTATTGATTGGACAAATTTAGTCGACTTTTATGAAAAGCTTGATTTCAATGTTTGGAAAACATATGGCATTTATTTGAAAGATATCTCAAAGAAAAATGAAAGTGCGCTGTCATAACACCTGTATTAATAGCTAATATAGGTGGGACTAACCTAGCGAGGGAATTTCTAGCAACAGCAGTTTACCATTTCATCTTATCAGTGAATTCGCACAGTTGTTGATGGAGTGAGTTTTAATCATCAGCCATAATCAGTTGAAAAAGTAAAAGTGGAGCTGTTTAAAAAATAGCGATGAAGCAAGCTTACTCGCTACTTTTTAAACAGCTCCCATTCATCGCAGAT
>DEQC01000057.1:2227-2749 GCA_002359055.1 Flavobacteriales bacterium UBA3376
ACTTTAATTTCTAAGTGGGAGATTAATTTCCCGTAAAAGACCGACAACAAACAGGATGTTCTAGTCAGGTGAAAGCCACAGGACGTGGCGATTTGAACGTGATTGGTTCATCTAACAATCAGTGGGGGATGAGGGAAAACCCCTCACTGATTTAAGATTCACTTTATTTTAACGAATCCGTTTTTCTGTTTCCTCATCAAAGAAGTGAGCTTTTGTTAAATCAAATGCAAGCTGAATGGAATGTCCGGCTTGAACAGGAGCATCTGCATGAATACGTGCGACAAATGATTGTTCATCTAATGCCGAATAAATCATCATCTCAGCACCAGTTAACTCCGCAACTTGTACGGTAACATCAACTATTGACTGAGGGAATTTTTCTAACTCAGTTGCTTCGCCTAAAATATTTTCCGGACGAATCCCTAGTATAATATTTTTATTTAAATAGTTTTGCGATTTGAGTAATGCCAATTTGTCTTGTGGAATAGCAATTGAATAGGAACCAATAACAAAATGATCATT
>DEQC01000069.1:0-3229 GCA_002359055.1 Flavobacteriales bacterium UBA3376
CTTTGATGAATTGATAATTTGGAAGTTTTTCAATGTCTTTTAGGTTTTCCAAATTTCCCGCATAAGTCAATGCATCGATATTGATGATGTTGTAATTGGGATATTGAGTCACAAATCTTCTCACTACATGCGAACCTATAAATCCAGCACCACCAGTGATTAAAATGGTTTGATTCCTCTTCATTTTATTTCAATTTCCTATTAAAAAGCTAATCTAATATTTTAACTCAATATTTCAACAGAAAATTAAATCAAATTATATACAAGGTCAATTTTCAATCAATTAAAAAGGTTTTTTCAACTCAAAAAACAACTATTTATTTTGATATTATTCCGTTTAAAATCAAATCCAAATTCAAATCATACCATGAAATAATCTTACCTTAGCAGAAAATTAAATCAATATGTCAATCAATAAAGATGTAAAAAGAATCACTACTGAAACTTTGAGAAATATGAAAGGCAAGGAAAAGATTTCCATGCTTACGGCTTATGATTATACCATGGCACAAATGGTAGATGCTGGAGGGATAGATGCGATTTTAGTTGGAGATTCTGCATCAAATGTAATGGCAGGACATGAAACTACTTTACCGATCACTTTGGATCAAATGATTTATCACGCTCAATCGGTGATTCGTGCAGCAAAAAGATCTTTGGTAATAGTTGATTTACCTTTTGGAACTTATCAATCCGACCCACAAAAAGCATTGGATTCCGCTGTAAAAATCATGAAAGAATCGGGTGCTCATGCAGTGAAATTAGAAGGTGGAAAAGAAATTCAAAAATCCATTCAAAAAATAGTCAATGCTGGAATTCCAGTCATGGGACATTTGGGCTTAACACCTCAATCGATTTATCAATTCGGTACTTACAAAGTTAGAGCGAAAGAAGAGGAAGAAGCACAAAAATTAATCGATGATGCTAAACTTTTAGAAGATTTAGGTGCCTTTTCTGTAGTAATGGAAAAAATTCCTGCTCAACTGGCGAAAAAAGTAACTGATAGCATAAATATTCCTACCATCGGTATTGGTGCGGGACCTCATTGTGATGGTCAAGTTTTAGTCATCCATGACATGATAGGTATGACACATGAGTTCAAACCTAAATTCTTGAGGCAATATTTGAATTTATACGATGAAATCACAAAGGCAGTTGGTCAATATGTAGCCGATGTAAAAAGCCTTGATTTCCCAAATGAAAATGAACAATATTAAATCGATTCAGATTATTAAACATTATTCCATTGAATACAGCTAATTTTCGATCGATTGAGAAAAGAATTTTATACGAAGACAATCATCTGTTCGTCATCAACAAAAATTCTGGCGAATTGGTTCAAGGTGATAAAACGGGCGATGTTCCATTGATTGAAAACATCAAACAATTAATAAAAGTTCGTGATAAAAAACCAGGAAATGTTTATTTAGGCTTGATTCATAGACTCGACCGACCGACTTCTGGAGTTTTGATTTTTGCTAAAACGAGTAAAGCTTTGTCTAGAATGAACGAAATGTTCAAAACCAGAGATGTTGAAAAACTTTATTGGGCAATAGTCGAAGGAAAAGTTGAACAAAAATTTGAGCGACTGGAACATTATTTAAGAAAAAATCAAAAGAAAAATTTGGTAACTGTTTTCACTCAACCCACAAAAGATGCTAAAAAAGCAATTTTGGAATACAAAGTTTTGGGTGAATTGGACAACTATACTTTGTTAGAAGTTGATTTATACACTGGTCGTTCGCATCAAATTCGTTCTCAATTAAGTTTCATAGGAAACCCAATCAAAGGTGACTTAAAATACGGTTCCAAAAGATCAAATCGCGATGGAAGTATTTCCTTACATGCGAGAAAGATTTCTTTCATACATCCAGTCAGCAAAGAAACTATAGAAATCATCGCTCAACCACCAAAAGATAAAATCTGGTTAGATTGTCTTAAATTTGCTCATTAATCATTTGAAATGAATCGACTTTTTTACGGAATATTGTATTTAATTTCTCTTTTACCTTTAAGGATTCTTTATGTATTTTCTGATGTGCTCTACTTCGCACTAAATTATTTGATCGGATACAGAAGAAAAGTTATTTACAATAATTTAAAAAATTCATTCCCTGAAAAGTCCGAGAAGGAAATTAAAAAAATTCAAAAGAAATTTTATAAGAATTTCGCTGATTATTTGGTTGAAACCTTAAAGAGTTTTTCTATCACTCAAAAAGAACTAGACAAACGTCACACGTATAGTAATTTTGAAGTTTTTGATGAAATAAAAAATGAAAACAAAGATGTGATAATGATGGCTGGGCATGTTTTCAATTGGGAATGGTACATAGGTTTATCGAAAATTTTACCACCCGAAAATACCATGGCTGTTTATCATAGAATTCGAAATCAGTTTTGGAACGATAGAGTCAATGGTATTCGTGCGAAATATGGCACTACTCCACTCGATATGAAAAACACGGCTCGATATATGTTGGGAACAAAAAGCAATGGAGATCATGCATATCTATTTGTCGCTGATCAAAGCCCAAAAAAATCAGCCATTCATCACAGTATAAATTTTTTGAATCAGGACACGCCTGTATTTATTGGTTTTGATAAGATAGCTATTAGAAAAAATATGGCTGTTGTGTATTGCAAAACTGTCAAAGTCAAAAGAGGATATTATCATACGAATTTTGAAAGAATCAAGCCTGATGGCAAACAATTTGAACCTTTAGAAGTAGTCGATAAGTTTTTTGAAAAACTTGAAAAAACAATTATTGAAAATCCTGACAATTGGCTTTGGAGCCACAAACGTTGGAAATGGAAAAAAGGAATAGATTATTGAAAACAGCAATTGCCATATTGAATTGGAATGGAAAGAAACTTTTAGAAGAATTTCTTCCTTCTGTTGTTAAACATTCTACTCAAGCGGATATTTATTTGATCGATAATGCTTCGACCGATGATTCTTTGCATTTTGTAGAAAACAATTTCCCTCAAGTTAAACTCATAAAAAACTCAGCAAATCTCGGTTATGCGGGTGGATATAATTTAGGTGTGAAAAAAATTTTAAAACAATCCGATTATGATTTGTTTTGTTTTTTAAATTCTGATGTTGAAGTCACAGAAAATTGGTTAAATCCTATCGAAGATTTATTCAAAAGCGATAAAGAAATTGCTGTTGTTCAACCCAAAGTTTTGGATTATAAAAATCGCGATCATTTCGAATATGCTGGAGCAG
>DEQC01000069.1:3304-3469 GCA_002359055.1 Flavobacteriales bacterium UBA3376
AGATGAAGGGCAATATGACGATAGCATTCAAACATTTTGGGCGAGTGGTGCTTGTTTGTTCATCAGAAAAGAAGATTTTTTAGAGGTGAATGGATTCGATGAAAAGTTTTTTGCACATATGGAGGAAATCGATCTTTGTTGGCGATTAAATAATTTAGGAAAGAA
>DEQC01000069.1:3555-3686 GCA_002359055.1 Flavobacteriales bacterium UBA3376
AGCCCAAAGAAAACCTATCTCAACTTTAGAAACAACCTCGGTATGTTGGCGAAAAATCTACCTGCTTCATTGAGTTTTCCTATTATTTTCACCAGACTTTGTTTGGATGGAATTACAGGAATAGTGTTTTT
>DEQC01000069.1:3753-3879 GCA_002359055.1 Flavobacteriales bacterium UBA3376
CATTTTGGATTTTATAAAAGACTTCCACATTATTTAAGCAATAGAAAGATCAGCAAGAAGAATTATTTCCATAAAAAATTTGTACCCTTTCAATATTTTATATTAAAAAGGAAATATTATTCAGAT
>DEQC01000069.1:3953-4188 GCA_002359055.1 Flavobacteriales bacterium UBA3376
TTTGCCATCATTTCGATCATCATGTTGAATTTCCCTTCGAAATCGAGACTGATGTCAGAATTCAAATCATCGACTGCATCAATATTGATGGTTAAATAATATTCGAAATTTGGACTTGGCGATTCAAAAACCAATTGAGAAGGTTCTGTAGTTTCCTTAATTTTCATCCCAACTTTCGGCATACTTTTACTAATTTGAACAGTAAAACCTTGACCTGATTCATGAACTTCAAACA
>DEQC01000069.1:4211-4389 GCA_002359055.1 Flavobacteriales bacterium UBA3376
ATGGTTTCATCTGGCATTAGTTGGCGATAATTCTCCATATCGAGTAGAAATTCGTATGCTTCTTGTTGATTTTTCGAAAAACGGGTTTTATCTATATTAACCTTCATATCAGTCTTTATTTAATTATATTTGTCTTAAATCGACTCAAATGTACAAAGTTTTTTATAATGAAAAAGCA
>DEQC01000069.1:4455-4653 GCA_002359055.1 Flavobacteriales bacterium UBA3376
GTCACTAACAATCAATTTGACGAAGCTTTGGATATGCTTAAAAATTCAAATAATGAAGTGATCAATATTTATCATCACAATTTGTCGAAACTTTGGAACAACTTTCAAAATCATTTCAAATATTTAGAAGCCGCAGGTGGAGTTGTAAAAAATCAAAAGGATAAACTATTGTTCATTCATCGTTTGGGCCGATGGGAT
>DEQC01000069.1:4694-4867 GCA_002359055.1 Flavobacteriales bacterium UBA3376
GAAGTTGAAGAAGAATGTGGAATTACTAATTTGAAAATTACCAATCAACTTTCGACCACTTATCATATCTATTATCAAAACGAATATATACTGAAAGCAACTTATTGGTATGAAATGGACTATATGGGCAATGAAGAGTTGATTCCACAAGAAGAGGAAGGAATCAAGATGGC
>DEQC01000070.1 GCA_002359055.1 Flavobacteriales bacterium UBA3376
TTCTATAATTCCTTCTTCATTGATTATAAATGTAGTGCGATGAATTCCTTCGTATTCTCTTCCCATAAACTTTTTAGGTCCCCAAACTCCAAAGGCATTGATGATTTCTTTTGATTCATCTGCAATTAATGGATAATTAAATCCATGTTTGGTCGCAAAGTTATTTTGCCTTTTGACTGAATCAGCACTTACACCTATGATTTCATATCCTTGTGCTTTCAAAGCTTCTTCGTTATCTCTCAAATTACAAGCTTGATTGGTACAACCTGGTGTACTTGCCTTTGGATAAAAAAACATCACGTATTTCTTCCCATCATAATCCGAGGATTTAATCTCATTTCCATTTTGATCAACACCTTTAAAATCTGGTGCTTTATCTCCTTTCTGTAACATTTATTCTTTTTTATGAATTGATAAATATAGTGTATTTTTGTGAGACACGCCTTGACTTATTGACCACAAAAAAGAAATAACAACTTATGAGTTTTTTTAATTTTTGTCCCAATTGCAGTTCGAAGAATTTCAAATTCGAAAACAATAGAAGGTTTGAATGTTCGGACTGTAAAATGGTTTATTTTCACAATGTAGCTGCTGCAGTTGCGATCATCATCGAACGAGGCGATGAAATCTTATTTACAGTGAGAAACAATGAACCTCAAAAAGGGAAACTCGATTTTCCTGGTGGTTTTACAGACCCTAACGAAACAGCCGAAGAAACTTGTAGTAGAGAAATTAAAGAAGAATTGAATATAGATATTTCACCAAGTGATTTCAAATATTTTTGCTCTCAACCCAATGATTATAATTACAGAAATATTCCTTACAAGACTGAAGATTTGATTTTTACAGCTAAGTTTCCTGAGAGTACTGAAATTAAATTAGAAAAAAGTGAAATCGCTGATTACAAATGGATAAATAAACGAGAAATCAATATAGTTGAAATAGGTTTTATATCTTTGAGAAAAGCGATGAAAGCTTATTTAGAGAAATAGTTTAAGGTATAATTTTTGACGATATTTGAATTATGAAAAATATTTTTTTAGGAATTTTGGTTTTGATGTTTGCTATTTCATGTAGCACTCAGAAAGTATATGTAGATTATGATAGAAATCAAGATTTTTCTTTGATCAAAGATTATAAACTCGAATTTACAGAAAATCATATCAATGAATTTCAATTGGATCGAATGAAATCCATACTTCAAGAAGAATTACAAAACAAATCTCTGATTTATAACGAAAACTCAGAAAACACCATCATTATTCGTCCAGAAGAATTTATCACAGAAGAACAGAATTCCCACATGGGCATAGGCATGGGAAGTGGTGGAAGAAATTTTGGAACTTCGATTTCAATGGGAATTCCCATCAATTCTGAAAAACTCAATCAACATTATTTAATTTCTATACACAACGCTCAAAACCAATTGATTTGGGAAGGTAGATTGGAAGTTAAAACTCCGATCAACGCACAAGCAAAAACCATCGAAAACAACATCAGAAAAGGCGTTCAGAAATTATTTAAAGATTTCCCACCCAAGCAATAAATCCATTCCAAAAGCAGTATAGTTGTTTAATTTAGCAATATTTCTATTTTTGTAAATATGTTAAAACTTAGAAAAGTCAAACGCAATGCTTTGGATGAAAACAAATATTCTAATGCCATTGATCAAGCCATCAATTATAGAATATATGCTGAATGTTGGTATCTTGACGTTTTGACTGATAAAAAATGGGAATGCTGGGTTTATGGTGATTATGAAGTGGTTATGCCAGTTCCTTTGCAATATAAATTTGGAATTAAATTCGTCATTCAACCTTTTTATTGCCAACAATTAGGCGTTTTTTATTCGAATGAAATCTCAAATGAATTATTCAGAGCATTTGAAACAAAACTCCATAAATACCGAGTAAGAGCTTATCATTTCAACGAAGAAAACACAGATAAATATCGACCTGAAGGCGAAAAAAGAGTAAATTTCATATTGGACCTGGATCGGCCTTATGATGAATTATTTGCGAATTATACGAAAAGTAGAAGAAAAGACATTAGAAAATCAAAGCGCTTGGGTGTGAAGATCGAAATTACTCATGATTTCGAAAATTTCATGAAAATAAAATTTACAAATTATTCAAATATTTCCGGACTTGACAAAGATTATTTCCATACGTTTTTAACTGAAATGATTCGAAAAAAAAGATTGATTGTTTGTGATATTTTTGACAATAACAATCAACTCATAGCTTCTCAACTATTTACAATTTCTGGCAATCGAAGAATTTGTTTGGGTTTTGCCCGTGACAAAGAAAAGGAAAAACACAACTCTTCTGCTTATGCCAAAGATTTTCTAATCAATGATCTCTCAAACACACCGACCATTTTAGATTTCGAAGGTTCTTCACATCCGAACATTGCCAATTTTATGAAAGGATTTGGCGTAGAAGAAAAACATTTTACTTGCTTTTCCAACAGTCAATTTGACAACATCAAAAATAAAGTTTTGAAAGTTTTTAATAGAGGTTAATCTACCAATTCTATAACTTCTTTGGAAGTTCCTAACACATACCGAACTTCTGGAACTTTGTATGTTTCTGAGGACAAACTATGAATGATTTCATTTTCAGAATGATCATAAGAAATATTCGCCAAATCTAATAAAGTATAAAAAACAGAAGTTGTGCTTGCTTTTTGATTTAAATTCTCTTTCAATCTATGTATTTTCTCTGAGTTTCGCTCTTTGTATTCATTGGAATACCAAACTAAAAACGGCACATGGTATTCATATTTAGTAGGATAAGGAGAACCATGGCCAATTAACTTTTTATCATCATCAAACAAGTTTTGTCCATGGTCAGAAACATAAATTAAAACAACATTTTGATTCAACTTATTTAATTGTTCAATGGTTTCAGACAAAAAATAATCGGTATATAAAATGGTATTGTCATAAGCATTAACAATTTTGTCTTTGTTATTATAATCAAAATCTCCATAACCTGTATCATTCATGACAGGTTGAAACTTCTCAAACTCTTTAGGATAACGACTGGTATATCTGAAATGACTACCAAGTGTATGAATCATAATGAATTTTTTAGGATTTTCTTCTGATAAAATTTCCTCAAGTTGTGACAAAGCCTCACCGTCAAAAAAATCTTTAATATGTACGTCAAACGGATTTGAATGAGTAAAATCTGCTACATTTCTCAATCGACTCAATACGGGATAACTGCTATTTTGATTGGCAATAAAAGCAGTATAAAATCCAGATTCATGGAAAGCATCCAATAATGTTTTCTCTTTATTTTGCACACTCAAATCATGGGGAGTTGAGCGTGTTATCATCATAGGAATTGAATATGTAGTTACGTTTGCATTTGAATATACATTTGAAAATGAAAGTAAATTTTGAAGTGTATCCAAACGAGGGGTAGTTTCTCTATCATACCCATTTATCTTAAAATTCTCGTATCGGGCCGATTCTCCCAAAATTAATACATAAACTTCATCTAAATCTTCTTCATTGTTTGATTTTGCATTAAATTTGAATTCATCTATTTGTTCTCGTAGTTTTTTATTGTTGTAAAAACCAACCAAAGTTTTTCGAGTATGTACCAAAAAGTCTGTAGGATATACTTTTCTATATTTTGAAACAGTAGATTTATAAGCAGTTTTTAATTTGAATGAAGTCGTAACATCTTTACTTGGCTGAATTCTTATCATATTGATAAAAAGAAGTAGGTTAAAACTTATAAAAAATAAAGCAATTCCTAATCTTATTTTTTTATCAAAAAAAGTATTGGATATTCTTTTGAAAGAGAATATATAAATCATCAATAAAACCACAAATAATAACAACAATGGTAAATTGGAAGTGATTTGCTCAAAAGATTCAACAAAATTGGTTCGAAAAACAGATTCTATATATCCTTCAGTCATTGGAATTCCTAAATTTCTTACAAACGCAATTTCTAAAGGTGAAAACAGAAAAAACATAAAAGCCAATCCGAAATAAACTCTTTTACGTAAAAACATTAAAGGAAACACCCAAACTGCAATTGACAAAGCCAAATACGCCATCATCATAGAGATATTCCCCTTAATTTCATTGAAGTAAAACAACACGAAAAAATTAGGGACTAATAAAATAGCAAATAATAAAAGCAAATAGAATAACTCCTTGCGACTTTCTTTGAATTTTGTTTTTCTTAGTTTTACCATTTATGCAACTGCTTATATTTGTTAAATATAGAATAATTCAATAATTCACCCACATTATAATAAAACTATTAAATAATATACCATCATGAGAACATTTTTATTATTAATGAATAAGCATTAATTATGAGAAACAACAAATTCACACATTATTTTAGTTGAATGAAGCCATGATAATTTTATAAATCACTTTTCAATTTTCTTAGTTTTTAATTGGATTTCAAAAGTTCTGACAGGATCTGAATGGAGTTGAAATTCAGAGGTTTTTTAATTCTCCTTTGATAATTAGAGAAATCAGCTGTGCGAATTACAAAGCCCATCATGAATACAAATAAAGAAATAGAAAAAGATGAGTAAAACAGATTTTGTTGGAAAATGACTATTTTTGCCCATAGTAGTTTGTTGTGTTAGAACTCCAAACTTACTATTTTATCAGACAACAATGAATGATAATATAAAAATACAACGTGTACGTCTTTCAGAACTTCAATCCTTTTACGAAAGGGAAAAGAACAAAGATATTTTACCTATTTCTTTTCAAAGAGTTCAGTCTTATATTCATAATCCAAGAGCAAATCACAATTTGCCAGTTTTATATGTTGGCTATATAGATGACAAAATTGTAAGCTATAGAAGTGTTTTTCAAGATTCATTTGAGAACAATAAGGGTAAAAAAATTTCAATCGTTTGGATCAGTGGTTCGTGGACACATCCAGAATTTAGAAAAAAAGGCTATTCAAGAATTATTTTAGACGAAGTAAGTAAAGATTATCAACAACATATTTTTATCTCAAATTATGGAAATTTATCGTTTTCACTTTATTCTAAACGTGAAGATTTAATCAATTTCAGATTTCTAAACGGTTATAGATTTTATTATCGATTTTCATTGGCTGAAATTTTAAGTGCAAGAAGTCAATTTTTCTCCAGAATTAAATTTATTTTATCTGTAATTGATTCAATTGGAAATTTATTTATCGACTTTAAAAAACTTTTTCATAATAAAACCAAATCCTCAAACATTGAAACTGCTGAATTTAATCAAGAATTAAATGAATTTATTGCTAAGCATAATTCAAACGCTCTTTTTAAACGAAATATCAAAGATTTTCAATGGATTTTCGATTTCCCATGGGTTCAACAAGCCGATAAATTTACTCAAATTGACAGTAAATATCACTTTACAACTTCTGCTAAACGCTTTCTCAAAAAAGCAGTAACAATAAGAAAAAACAATAAAATTCATGGTTTTTTATTGTATTCAATAAAAGATCAAATCATGAACATTCATTATATTTTTTGTGAATCAGAAATCGAAAGAAAAGAATTCTCTAATTATATTTACACCATTCTCCAAAAAGAAAAGACAAGCACTTTGATTTTGACAGATGAAAAATTGATTGAACTAATGAAAAAACATAAAGGATACATTTATTCAAAACATTGGGCAAAAGGTTATTTTGTAGGAAAAAATCTATTGAACAATTATCCTGAAATAAACTCCAAAGAGATTTATATGGGCGATGGTGATACAATTTTTACCTAATGAATTTTTTAATTAAAAACATCATTCAACTCAGTGGAAAAAACATCATTTTTCCATTTTATCATTTGATTTCAGATGATACCTGTCCGCATATCCGTCATTTGTATCCCGTGAAAACCATCGATCAATTCAAAAAAGAATTAGATTTTTTTCAAAAACATTACAATCCTATCACACTTGAAGAAATTATCTCTCATATAAAAAACAACACAAAAGCTGATAAACCTTCATTTTTTTTAAGTTTTGATGATGGTTTGAAAGAATGTTTTACAATTATCGCACCTCTGTTGAAAGAGAGAAATTTAACTGCTGCATTCTTTATCAACACTGATTTTGTTGACAATCGCGCTTTGTTTTATCGCTATAAAATAAGTTTGCTCATAGATGCTTTGAAACAAAAACATTCTGATTTCAATTCAGAAAAATTACTTCAATTCAACTATTCAGATACAGTTAAAATCGATATTTTGGCAAAGGAAAACAATTTGGATTTTGATTTGTTTTTAAAAAAAGACCGTCCCTATATGAATTGGTCTGAAATAGAAGACTTGAAAAATCAAGGATTTTATATAGGTGCACACTCGGTTGATCATCCTTTGTATTCTCAACTCAGTTTAGAAGAGCAAATCCAACAAACCCAACAAAGTTTAAAAATCGTACAAGAAAAGTTGTCTTTGGAATATAAGATTTTTTCTTTCCCATTCACTGACAATGGTGTGTCGAATCAATTTTTTGAATGGTTATTTGAGGAAGAGAAAGTGGATTTAAGTTTTGGAACGGCAGGAATTAAGGACGATAATTTCCCATTTCATTTACAGAGATTACCTATGGACAACAATTTAGGTTCACCGAAATATTTTGCTTTGAAAAATCATTTGGCTTATGGTTTAAAAAGATTGTTGGGTAAACATTTAGTGAATAGATAATTGAAAATTATTCAAAATAATCCAAGAATTTATCAGGAATTTTTCGATTGAAATCGCTCAGTTTTAATTGATTGACATAATCAGGTTTAGATTTGATGACTTTGCAAGGATTTCCGACAGCTATAGAATTTGAAGGAATATCTTTAGTCACAACAGAACCTGCACCTATGATCACATTGTCACCGATTTGAACACCTGGCAAAACCACAGAATTCGCATATATAAAAACATTGTTTCCGATGCGAATTGGCTCTGCATCTTCGTGTCGAGAATGATCATTTCGATCGTGATTCGAAGAAATAATTTTACAACCTGGACTAATTCCTACATTATTGCCAAAAATAATTCCATTTTTCGCTTGGATATAAACGCCTATATTATCGCCAGGATCGCACAAAATTCCTTTTTGGATATTTTCCACGCCGCGAACTACTGAACTAAAATGAACCGGCCAAGGCACTTGACGATTGAGTCCAAATATTTTTTGAGGAATGAATTTGTAAAAGAAAAGTCGATAATATGGAACATAGTTGTATTTCGGTCGATAATACTGAGGATAAGCCCAATTGATCAACCAAGCAAACAATAAAAAATCCAATTTTCTTTTCCAACTAACTTTTTTGTGTTTTGACATTTTTCTTTAATTCGATTAAAACCATTGCCAATAAAACCAAATATCCAATTCCTGATAAAATTGAAAAAACCCAAATACAATACAGGAAGTCATTCTTCATTACACCCAAATATAAAGCGATAAAGTTCACCAATAACAAATAGATATTGAAAATTAGTGAATAATGATTTTTATTGATAACCATGACCACAGGAGAAATTGGATTCATTGCACTTCTCGCTAAAATCCAAAACGATAAAGCGAAAATATACGAACTCAAATCGCTCCATCTTTCATCTAAAAATATCTGCAACAAATAAATTCCGATGGTATTGATCAGAATTACAAATCCGAACATGATCATAACATTCGGCAAAATAACTTTTTTGGTCAATCCATAAAGTGCTTTTTTGTCTGTATATCCGACGTTGACAGCTTTTTGAAAATAAACCCTGGAAACCGAACCAGACAATAACATCAGTGGAACTGAAAGAATTTTAAAAGCCATCGAATAAATTCCAACTTCAGCTTGAGTGAAATAAATCACTACTAAAATCGGCATGATATTGTTTGCAATCGCATTGATTGTATCTGATGGATAAGTGAATTGTACAATACGTTTGTGTTCTTTTACACTTTGTTTAAACAGTTGAAAATCCACTTTAGAAATTCTTCCTTTTGCAACTCTCAGATTATAAATAAAAGAAGTTATCAATCCGACCAACCATCCATAAATCAATCCTCTCTCTTCAAATCCTAATAGATAAAAAATCGCTTGAAAAATTACCGAAAAAATAGAAGCAATGACAAAAGCGGTAGAAATCTGATTGAACAATCTGTATTTGGTAAATAAATTGTTTTGCACCAGATTCCAAGCAGTGAGTAAACCCCCCAAACCTGTCAAAAGTAAAATCGAAACTGGCAAATGAAAATCGACCCAACCCAGTTGATTGAGAATCAACATCACTGAAACTATCAAAGAAGTCGTCACAAAAGAAATGACTAAAATTCCACTGAACAGATTTCGAATTTCTTTGGCACCTCTTTGCATCACCATGATGCTATCCAAACGCATAGTTGTGAGCACGGGTATGATCAAAATATAACTTAGAAACACATTGTAAATTCCGTAACTCGAAGGTCCATAATAGTTTGCCAATATCAATCCACCGATGGTTACTATTGCTTTCGAAATAGTATTACCAGCCAACAAAGAAAGTACTCCTTTGAAATTTTTTGTTTTGAATTGCTGAAGATTGATTTTCAAGTTGGGTGAATTTATTTTAACAAAACTAATTAGATTTTAGAATATAGGGATAAGAAATTGAAATTTAGTATGCGCTCATCGACGAAAACAATTTCATGCAATTGTACAGTAAAAATGGTTTTCATAGCTTTGCCTGCTTATGGAAAACATCAAACATATATTTTTCGATTTAGACAATACACTTTGGGACTACAAAAAAAATGCACTCAAAGCATTGGAAAGACTTTTTGTTGAATACAAAATTGAAGAGCAATTTGGACATGATTTTAAAAATTTTCATGACCATTATTATGTTATCAATGAGATGCTCTGGGCCGATTTCAGAGATGGAAAAATCGATCGAGCGGAATTACAAAAAAGAAGATTTCCTGAAGCATTTAAAAATATGGGAATTGATGATGTAGAATTCGGATTGGAATTTGAAGATCGATTCATTGATGAAGTGACTAAAACCCATTATTTGGTCGAAGGAACCGAAGAAATTCTCATTTATTTAAAACAAAAATACCAACTGCATATTTTGTCCAATGGTTTTCGAAACATCACACATGAAAAAGTCAATGGTAGTATTATCAAAGATTATGTAGAAACCATCACTACTGCTGAGGATGCTGGAGTTGCAAAACCACATCGCGATGCTTTCCAAAAAGCAATTGATCAAACCACTGATGCTACAACTGAAAATTCAGTTTATATAGGCGATGATTGGATAGCTGATATGGTTGGTGCCTCTCGTTTTGGTATGAGAGCCATTTTCTTCAATCCACTGAATGAAACTCATTTGTGGATAGAAAATGTTCCTGTAATCGATGAATTAATTGAATTAAAAAATTATTTATAAATCAATTCTTGCTTTCTTTCAAAGCCATTGCAAGAAGTACAATGATTGGAACTATCAACAATGCAAACAAAGGCACTGGAACGGCTAAAAAACTGACTTCATTGTAAATCAAATCAGGTGCGAAAATCAAAGGTGCAATCAATCCGACCAAAGCACCACCTAAATGCGCTTCATGTCCAATGTTGCCCAATTGTTTTCGCATTCCATAAATCGAATATGCCAAATATATCAAAGCAAAGAACCAACCTTTCATAGGAATGGCAAAAAACAAATAAAGTTGCAAGTCAGGATAAATAACGATGGAAGCAAATAAAATACCTGAAACTCCACCAGATGCTCCAACAGCTGAATATCGATAATTATTTCTTTGAAATAAAAGAGCCAATAAGTTTCCGCCAATGATGGAAGCCAAATAAACGACTGCAAAAATCACAGATCCTACGGATGAGTTACCAACGACCACTGTAAAAAATCGTATGACAACTCCTGCAAAGAAAAACAGCGTCAACATATTGAACAACAAGTGAGTAAAATCAACATGTAGAAAACCTGAAGTCAATAATCTATCGTATTCTCTTCCTTTTAAAATCGCTTGAGGTTGAAATTTATATCTTTCGAAAAGCGAATAATTGTTAAAGGCATTCATACTGAATAGTACAGTAACTCCAATAATTAAAATAGTGATTAGTTGCATTTATTTGTGTAATTAGTTGATTTATTCATTTTCTTCTTGTCCATTTGAATCGAATAACGAAGGCTGAACATTTTCCTCATCTTCTTTATTTCTCGATTCATTCAATTCTTCATCCTCTTCGATTTCTTCCTCTTCTGAAATCAAATTGATTTGTTTGAGTTTATCTGTTGTCAATTGATTTCCAATTGCTTTAATTCCTTTCACAGCAATAAATTCTTCTAAATCCACAGTTTCTGGATCTTTGGTTTCTCCTTTCACTTTTGGATAAATCAATTCTATGATTGGTTTTTGTTGAGTCGTAACCAATTCTATAAATGATTTCGGATTTTCTGAAAAGAAAAATGGTTGTGGATTTAAATGATCTTCAAGCAAGAATCGTTTGACATAATATCTTTTTCGATCGGCATCATAATAAACACAAGTCAACGGTCGATCGGCTTTCCACTTTTCTAAAATCAAGAAATTATCATCGTATCGATTACTCAACTCAAATGAAGTCAATCTCGCTTCTCCACTATCGTTTACAGTTAAAATTTTATCAGAACCTTTAAAAGCACCTAAATATTGACCTCTTTCTTCGGCATTCAATCTTTTTACAACTTCATCAAACCAAATTTTCCTTGGTGCTAAAGTCGATACACCTTCTTCTTTCAGTTCTATTTTTCTGATCGGATGTTTGGTTACTAAATTTCCTTTGGTATTTCGACCTCTGACCGCTAAATCAGCAAAATCAACTTCCAGTCTCAATCTTTTCAAACGTTGATTCTGTCTCAAATAAACTTGCACGACTTCCGCTTCTCCGTTTGGATTTGCAGAGAAATAAAGCACTTCTGAACCTTTCGTTCCATTGGTTAAATCATATTCTCTGTCACGGGTAATCGAAGTTACAGCAAATCTTTTCTGATAAGATGGACCATTTTTCCCATCTCTATAAATCATATTGTAGATGGTTCGCTTATCGTTTCTTGTCCAAACAGCAACGTGAATAATTCCTTTCCCAACAAAAGTTTTCTGATCGACTTTCGTAACCATCATCACTCCATCATTTCTAAAAACAATGATATCGTCTATGTCAGAACATTCGAATAAAAACTCATCTCTACGCATGGACGTACCGATGAATCCTTCTTTTCGATCGATATAAAAGCGAACATTATTGGCTGCAACCTTTGAAGCGTCAATATTTTCGAAAACTCTGATTTCAGTTTTTCTTTCTCTTCCTTTTCCGTATTTGTTTTTTAAATCTGAGAAATATTTGATAGCGTATTCTATCAAATTATCTAAATTATATTTTACTTGTTCAATTTTATCTTCGATGGATTCTATGTATTGTTGGGCTTTGTCCAAATCGAATTTAGAGATTCGTTTGATACGGATTTCAGTCAATCGAATGATATCTTCTTCTGTAACTTCTCTCAACAAATGACCAGTATGCGGTTTCAAACCTTCATCAATGGCTTTGATCACTCCTTCCCAAGTTTCCTCTTCTTCTATGTCGTGATAAATTCTATTTTCTATAAAAATTCTTTCTAAGGAAGAAAAATGCCATTGTTCTTGAAGTTCATTGAGTTCAATTTCCAATTCGCGTTT
>DEQC01000017.1:0-1094 GCA_002359055.1 Flavobacteriales bacterium UBA3376
TTGGCTCGAAACACGAAAGAAGGTATTGAGATCATTGAGCAGCTATTCGCAAAAGGTGTGAAGGTACATGTCTTGAATGTTGGCTTACTAGAGGATACGACAATGGGACGGTTCTTTTTACAGACACTACTTGCTGTAGCTGAAATGGAGAGAAACCTTATCGTTGAACGTACCCAGGAAGGGAAAGCTATTGCCAAGCAACAGGAAGGATTCCGTGAAGGTAGACCAAATAAATATACTAAGCAGCAGTTAGATCATGCCATGGAGATGTTGGACAATCATTCATTCAAACAGGTTGCTGATAAGACAGGTATATCTATGAGCACGTTAAAGCGTGAGAGTAAAAAACGTAAAGCATAGTCACTACAATTTTTACAAAAATAATAGAGAGTACATTCTGGGGTCCCCTCAGATTTATGTGGATTTGCAACGTTAAGCAAAGAATTGTTCCCAAACGGCGCTTTGGGAATAAAAAAAGCCCCTTCATTTTTAAAATGCAAAGGGCTTTTTTAATTCAAATTTAGTTTTATATTTTTAGTCGATAGAACGTATAGATCTTCTACCCAAACCTTTTTCCTGTGCTAGATTAGAAATATAACCAGATGAACGGTTGGTTGCAGCCGAAATTTCCTTATATGAATATCTTGGCTTATCTGAATAAGGAGAGTTGGTTTCTTGTAACATGTCAATAATTTTAGCATCCGTTAAGACATCTAATTGTTCTTTAATTTCTCGTGATTCTTGTCTATACTTTATGACTTCTTGTTCACTCTTTGCCATTCGACGTTCTAAATCATTTACTCTTGAAGATATTTTACCCATTAATAACACCATCCTGTTCTTATTCCTTTATTTTCTATTTGAACAAATAGTTCATACGAAAAAATATATGAACTATTTGTTCAAACTGTAAATCAATTGAATATATAAGTCAATATTTTCCCGAAAATATTGACTTATCAAAAATTACAATTCTATATCCGCCTTCATGCAAAAAAGGTTCCCAAATGCAAGCTTGTTAACATTTCAAACAGCAACAAACACTGATTTAACAGTGTTTGTTGCTGTTTTTATTAGAAAATAACACTCTGAGA
>DEQC01000017.1:1106-2819 GCA_002359055.1 Flavobacteriales bacterium UBA3376
ATAATTTTAAAGAAGACTGTTCGATCCAATTGTTCTGAATGGCTGTAATCTAAACAGAATCTAATGAAATGTTTCTAAACGATAGTTTGAGGATTTTTAATCACGCATTTTGAAATTGCTTACCATAATTATAAATATTTTACTTTATCTATAAAAAGAATAAATTTCCCTCCGATATATTATTTAATATAGATAGTAGGGAGGGTTTATATGATTCATTTAATGCCGTTCTTTGGATTTGTTGCTGTTATAGCAATTGTACTTGTAATAGCTACAATAGTTAGACCTAGACTTCCTGAAATTTTCCAGCCATTCTTTACAGGATTTGTAATGTTGGTATGTCTTTTAGTATTTTTAGACATGGGAATTAACTCTGTATTTATAGCTTTAAAAGGTGCCTTTGAGATAGCCTTTAATTTTTAAGAGTACGTAATATTTTCACTATTGTCGCATAAAATTTAACTGAATTTTCTGTTTTCTTCATTTTTCATTTTTGAAGAAAAACGAAGACACTTGAACAGAGGTAGTGAACATCCATTTTTTTACTATAACCTATGACGAGTGTGACAGAAGTGGTTGAACCTTTATGGAACGGCTTTTCCAGAGATTTTTCGAATCCATAAGTGAGCAGACTTCCATGGAGCTGCCTTCAATAAGCGACTAATGTCCAAATAACTTTTAGGACTATTTGTACGCAGTTGAGCCAATACATGTAAGCAGTACACAATCATCGCGATATACACTTGATTATGTACGCCCTGTTCACTTTGCGCGTAAAATTTTTTGATATTCAAGTGTTGCTTCATCCATTTGAAAAACAACTCAATTGCCCAGCGCGATTTGTATAATTCGGCGATTTCATCAGCACTTAAATCAAAGCGATTCGTAATCAACTGGAGTTCGTTTCCTTTGGTATCCGCTACTTTGATGCGACGAAAGTAGTTTTCTGCCCGATTTTGTGTTGTGCCAATTAAAATCATTTCATCGGTTAAGACGGTTGATTCTTCTGGCAATTTGAATTCTTCCATGACACGAATCGCTGCGTTTTTTCGTAAGCGCGAAACAAAGAAATAACCGTCATCCGTCATCTGATCGAATTGTTTGTAATCCAGATAACCACGGTCAAAAACATACATGCATTCCTTGTCGTCAACGAGTAGCTCAAGCTGACCATGATCATGCTCGACTGCATTTGTGAGAGCCGCTTGATCTGGATATGAACGTCCTTTCTCTACGTGAATCAATCGTAAATGAAGCTTGATTCCTGATTTTGTTTGGCGAAATTCAGCCCACTTATGATTGTTCAAATTCAACGGCAACGTACTCGAATCAATGATTTTTAATGGTGTCGTTATTTTGCGACGCTGCTCATACTGTGATTTTTCATGGATTTGAGCGACTAAATCGAGAAATAGCTGTTGGAACACCTCTGTCGACACTTGATTTAACCGGCGACCTAACTGTGAAAAGCTGATGGATTCTAAGCCCGTTACTTGTTGGAGTTCGTCTGAAAACAATTTAAGATGAACATCTCGCATACTTTCTGTTTCATTGAGCTGCGCAAATAACAGTAATTTCAAGAATGAATCCATTTGTAATTTCTTTGTATAGTAGTTTAATTGATGGATTTCAACCAATTCCTCTAGTTTTATCTGAGAAATCGGGGAAAACCATTGTTCAAATGATGTTTTTCGTGTAAACTTATCCATGTTT
>DEQC01000103.1:0-5103 GCA_002359055.1 Flavobacteriales bacterium UBA3376
GTTTTACTATGTCGTACAACGGTCTCGGCTATGCGTAGTGCGGGATTTCAAGGCACTTCACTGTCCGTTTGGCACTTAGTTTATTAAATGTAATTACTTTCATATCAGCACTTTCGCCCGCATTACGTATAGGTATTGTTGTGTGCCCGTGCTTTATTTTTTCTTTCGTCCGTGCGTAGGGAAAGACACACTCTTTGACAAGCTTTGGCTGGTGCGGTTGGCTTGAGCGGCTTGGTAATGTGTGTGGCTTTGAAGCGTTGGCATTTCTGTCCGATTATATTGTTTTAAGTTTCAGTTCTTTTAAGTATTCATTGTGTTCTTTCGTCTTCGTTTCAATCCGTTCGTTTATTGAAGTCAGTTTTTCGTTGACCTTGTCTAAGTCAATTTCTATTTCGTCTTCTGCGGTGCTTACATAGCGAGAAATGTTCAAGTTGTAGCCATTCTTTTCGATTTCTTCCATTGAAACTTTACGTGAATAACGCTCCGATTCTTGGCGGTACTTGTAGGTTTCTACAATATTTTTGATGTTGTCTTTATTCAGTGTGTTCTGACGCTTGCCTTTTACAAAATGCTCACTGGCGTTGATGAATAAAACGTCATCTTCTTTCTTACATTTCTTTAAAACCAGAATACAAACAGGAATTCCTGTTGAATAGAATAAATTGGAAGGCAGTCCAATTACCGTGTCAATGTGGTTGTCTTTCAAAAGTTTGGTTCTGATGCGTTCTTCTGCGCCACCACGGAATAAAACGCCATGTGGCAAGATGATAGCCATTGTTCCTTCTTTGGCTAAAAAGTGAAAACCATGTAACAAGAATGCAAAGTCAGCGGCTGATTTTGGTGCAAGTCCGTAACTTTTGAAGCGGAAATCTTCTCCCATTGCTTCATTGGGTTCCCAACGCAAGCTGAAAGGCGGATTGGCAACTATCGCATCAAATTCTGTTTTCTTGGATGGGTTCATCTCGTTTAAAATGTCCCATTGGTTCTTTAGCGTGTCACCGTGGTAGATTTCAAACTCGGTGTCTTTCATGCCGTGCAAAAGCATGTTCATACGGGCCAGGTTGTAGGTGGTAATGTTGTTTTCCTGACCGTAGATTTTGCCGATGGTACCAGCGCCTTTTGTCTGTTCCTTGAGCTGATTGCTTACATTCAAGAGCAAAGAACCCGAACCACAAGCAAAATCTAATACTTTATCCAATTTCTGTTTTGGCCCCGTGGAAGGGTCTTGACTATCGAGTGTTACGATTTTTGAAAGAATAGTTGAAATTTGTTGAGGTGTATAAAACTCTCCCGCTTTTTTGCCTGAACCTGCGGCAAACTGACCAATCAAATATTCGTAGGCATCCCCAAGCGTGTCTGTATCAGTTGAAAACTCCGCAATGCCTTCTGAAATCTTTTGAATGATTGTGCAAAGCTTCTTGTTTCTTTCTGCTGGTGTTTTGCCCAATTTCTCCGAATTCAGGTTGATTTCAGAAAACAAGCCTTGAAAAGAATTGTCAAAGGATTCGTTTTCAATGTAGCGGAACCCTTCTTCCAAGGTGATAAGCAAATCAATACTTTGGGTTCTGGCCAATTCGGTGATGTTGCTCCACAAATGCTCAGGTTTGATGACGTAATGCACCTTTCTACGCATTTGTTTTTCAAACTCCGATACATCTTCTGCATTTTCTTCATACCAAATCGCTAAGGCAGTTCTCCCATCATCTTCTGCCAGCTTAGGATAATCCGAACCCAATTCTTTTCTAGCCGATTCTTCGTAATTAGCTGATAGGTAGCGCAAAAACAAAAATGAAAGCATGTAATCACGGAACGAATCCGCATTCATGGCACCACGCAGATTGTCTGCGATTGCCCAAAGGGTTTTTCCTAATCTATCTTGGTCTTTTTGTGTCATACTTAGTGAACTATAAATTTGAATTTGTCTTGAATTTTGGTAAATACCTTCTCAAGCAAACCTGCGTCTACTGGATTCAATTCTGCTGGTTGCTGCCTTGCATCTTTATGAGATAATGCATTTACCTGATTGCTTATCATTTCTAAATCATCCTTGTAACCTATGCTCTCCAATGCTTTCTTTATACCGCCCGTGCCCAAGAAGGAAGAGATGATTTCTAACAACTGTCTTAAAAGGACGAAATGGTATCCCATTATTGTTTTGTTCGTTATGTTTTCATTCAAAACTTGCAACAAATACAGGTGATAGAGAAAAACATCCTTGTCATGGTTTTTAAGTGTTAACTCATTGTTTTGGATACTAAGAATACCACGTTTGGTATTGTTCCTATAAGAGCTATTCATCAATCTGTCTGACAGAATCGAGAAAAGACCGATATGATGAGTTGTTATAATAAAACGCTTTTCTGATTTAGCAGTTATTTTTTCGTTAATGATTCTCATCAACGAATCAGCTGTTAGAAAAATGTTGTGTTCGTCTAGACTAGAAACTGGGTCATCAATAAAGAAGTGGGAATCCTGTTCTCCTGTCCATGCATCTGCATCAAACAGGGCAAGGAAAAAGCACCAGACAAAAATTCGCTCTTCACCCCGTGAAATTTTGATATTACGCTCTTCTTCTCTTGAAAAACGAATGGCATCAATTCCTATTTCTGGGTTTTTATTTTGGTCGAACTCATAAGTGTACTTTGGAAGATAGGGAGCAAGCTTATCATCAAGTAAATCAGGATTTTCAATGATTGAACTGAAATATGGATTCAAGCTGCTCTTTAATATTTCAAGGCGCATATTCTCATTTCCATTTTCTTCATCATTATTCCACCTAAACAGGTCTTCACTATACGCATTGTAATACACTCCTGCGTGAGAGCCATCTTTCTTTTTTGTTAGGTTCTTGTATTCTACACAGAGCTTGGTCTTTCCAGTCGAGTTAAAAGCGTAAATCAGCGTTATCGGCTGTTTGCTCTCATTAATCTGTTGTGCTATTTCATTAATTGTTGCCATACCTAACTCTCAATTTTTGGAAACAACCCCTGCATCAATCCCTTTTTATGCTGCTGCAATTGCTCAATTTTCTCTTGCTGGGCAGTGATGAGCTCATCCACAGCCGAAAGACAGGAAGCGATTTTTTGTTGTTCTTCAATTCTAGGTGGATGCCAAAACTCAGTTATTCTCGCATTTTTAATTGTGTAAGTTCCAACCGTGGATTTTGATGTTTGAGCATCAATTTGGTTTTGAATATGCGAAGACTCAAAACAGAACTCAAAGAATGATGAGTCCAATTCTTCACGCTTGCTAAACCATATAACATTCCCATCTTTGAAATAGAATTTGTCTTCTTTTTTAACTTGATATATCACTCCTAGTGTCCCAACACCACTTACTAAAAAGTCGCCTTCAACTGGAACGCCATATGATTCTTTCAATTCAATATAAAGGTCTTCTGATATAAAAATTTCACTTCCAAATGGCTCATTTTTACTCAAGGATACAAGTTCTCTTGTGCGATAAAATGGGACGCCATCATTTGTCCAATCCTTTTGCAGAACTCGTTTACTTGAGCCTACATCAAAAAAGTCTTCAACTCTTTTAATTTCCCACTCCCCATCTCCTTCAAACTCAGGAAAACGAACCTTTGGAACAGTTTCGCCTTTTTGTGGGAAAAGGTTTTGCAGCAAGCCTTTTTTGTGGTCTTTGAGGGCGTCCAGCTTATCCTTGTAGGCAGCTATCAGCTCATCTAAAGATGAAAGGCAGGAGGCGATTTTTTGTTGTTCTTGTTTTCTAGGATTTGGGATTAGGACTTCAGAAAACTGCTTATAGCTAATCATCTTTCCATCTCTAATACCTTCCAAGTTTCTGTTCAAATCTTGAATGAACAAAAAAGACTTAAAATAGTGACGATAAAAATCATTTAATACATCTCGTTTCTTTCTCAGAATGATATAGGCGGGACTGCATAGCCCTAAATAATTAGAATACTCAATTCCACCTTGAAACGACCTTAGACTAATGATAAAATCACCAATTTCAACAACTTTGTACCTTTCAACACTCTTTTCAGATACAGAAACATGATAATCTATCAAATCTCTTGGAATAGCTCCTTGCTCTTGTGTGATAGCAAGAATTGGTAAATCAGAGTTGTGATTCTTATTCGATATTGGCTCGAATAATTCATCTCCATACTCATATTGCCACTCTCCCGAATTTTCAAACTCAGGAAACCTTAACTCCGGTATTAATTTCTCTTTACTCATATGCAGCTAATCCTGAAATTTCACGCCCTTGGGCTAATTTTTTTAATTGAGGTACCAAGTCTTCCATCAAGGCCAATTCTTTGGTTCTGCGTTCTTTCCAACTCAATTCCAATGGCTCCAACAAATCGGTGAGCTTTTCTCCATCAAAAATCATTCGGCTCATGATTTTCTCTACAAAGGTTTTGAGGGCAGAGGTATCTAAACCGTGTTTGTTGGCAATATCCGCCAGTTCTTTATCGTACTTTTCTACTTTGTAAGTTTCAAATTTCTTTTTCAGTTCTTCGGCTGTTTGCCCTGTTGTCCAATCTACCTGCTCAATGTATTCGGTCAGGTCTTCTTCTTCGTCCATCAGGTTGGCGTTAGACTTTAGCAATTGAATCACCTGTGCTTTGGTCATTTTCTGCTTGCTCGACTTTTGTTGAGTGCTGTCGGCAATCAGGCTCATGATGTAATCGTAATCAATCACAGCAGAGGCAAAAAGCACAAATTCAAAATCGAGTTGCTGAATGTCGTCTGGTGCATCTTCGCCTTCTTTTTGCTGTATTTCACGCAGTTGCTTGGCAGTTTCTAAGTACGAGCTACGAAATTCCAGCAATGTTTCCTTGGGCAAGATTTTTTCAATCTGCTCTTGTTGGGCTTCATCCAAATCCGTGTATTGGTCAAGTTGGGTTTTGAGTCGCTGTACTTCCTTAAAGTTTTTCACAAAGGCAATGCGGGCAGCATCTCCTTTCAGGTTATACACTTCCTGCGGTTCGTTTACCAAATTGTGCTCTTGCATAAATGCACCGAGTTTTTCTACCGCTTCTTGGTATTTGTCAATCACCACAGGCGCGGGATCCACCATCCAAATTTCTTTGGCCTTGCCGCCTTCTTCGCCAGAAAAGAGCGTAAT
>DEQC01000103.1:5176-44858 GCA_002359055.1 Flavobacteriales bacterium UBA3376
TCGTTCAGCACACGGTTGGTGCGTGAAAACGCCTGAATGAGTCCGTGATATTTCAGGTTCTTATCCACGTACAAGGTGTTCAGGTACTTGCTGTCAAAACCGGTGAGCAGCATATCCACCACAATGGTGATGTCAATCTTGTTTTTGTGGGGATAGTCTTTGTTACTGTACTTCTGATTTTTGATGCGGCTTTGCACATCTTGATAGTACAGGTCAAAATTATTGATGTCGTGATTGGTGTCGAATTGGGTATTGTAATCCGCAATGATTTCCTTCAAGGCTTTTTTCTTCTCTTCAGGATTTTGCTTGTTGTCTTCCTTTTCCTGTGGCAAATCTTCCTGAATCTGCTGCACGTCTTTATTGCCTTCGGCAGGAGGCGAAAACACGCAAGCGATATTCAAAGGAACAAAATCAGGATTTTCTGCTTGTTTTTGCTTCTGAATTTCCTTGAACAAACGATAAAACTCAATGGCGTTATTGATAGAAGCAGTAGCCATCAACGCATTGAACTTGCGTTGATTGGTGGCTTTGTCGTGTTTATCGAGAATAGCTTCTACCACGGCTTGTTGTGCAATAGCTTCACCAGGTTTTGCCTGAACTGAACCTTCGCCTTTAAAGTAGTCGATATGGAACTTGAGCACATTACGGTCGTCTATCGCATGCGTAATGGTATAGGCGTGCAATTGCTTTTCAAAAATGCTCTCCGTGGTTTTGTAGGTTTCGTATTGGTCTTCACGGATTTTTTGGGTAGAGTTCTGGTCAAAGATTGGGGTTCCTGTAAAGCCGAAAAGCTGGGCATTGGGAAAAAACTCTTTGATGGCTTTGTGATTCTCACCAAACTGCGAACGGTGGCACTCATCAAAAATGAAAACGATACGTTTATCCCGTAATGGCTCTAATCTTTCCTTGTAGTTCTTTTTGTAGGTTCCATCTAATGCCAATCCCAATTTTTGGATGGTGGTCACAATCACCTTGTCGGCATAGTCGGTAGAAAGCAATCGCCTTACCAATGTTTCGGTATTGGTATTTTCTTCTACACTGCCTTCCTGAAATTTATTGAACTCTTCGCGGGTTTGGCGGTCAAGGTCTTTTCTGTCCACCACAAACAGGCATTTTTCAATCTCACGATTGTCTTTAAGCAGGGTAGAAGCCTTAAATGAAGTCAGAGTTTTTCCGCTACCTGTTGTATGCCAGATAAAACCATTGCCACGGTTTTGTTTTACGCAATCATCAATGGCTTTCACCGCATAAATTTGATACGGCCGCATCACCAGTAGTTTCTGCTCTGTTTCCACCAGCACCATGTACTTGCTAATCATTTCGCCCAGCGTACACTTTTTCAGAAAGCGGTCGGTGAAGTCTTCTAGGTGCTTGATTTTGTAATTCTTCTCATCTGCCAAATGGTAAATGGGCAAGAACTGTTCATCCGCATTGAATTGGAAATGTTGCTTTTTATTGTTGGCGAAATAGATGGTATTGGAACGGTTGCTCACAATGAACAACTGTATGTAGCACATCAACGAATTGCCATAGCCATTGCCAGGTTCGTTTTTATAATCCACGATTTGCTGCATGGCTTTTCGTGGGGAAATGTCCAAGCGTTTCAATTCCACCTGAACCACTGGTAAGCCGTTAATCAGCAAAATGATGTCATACCGTTGATTGCTGTTCTCGGTATTCATCCGCAACTGGCTGATGACTTCAAAGTCGTTCTTGCACCAGTCTTTATTGTTGACCAAAGTGTAATGAAGTGGTGTTCCGTCTTCCCGTTGAAAAAACTGCTGTTCCCTTAATTTCTTTGAAGCTTTGAACACATCAGGTTCAATGATTTCTTCTCTTAATCGAAGGAATTCGCTGTCAGACAAACGTACACGGTTGAGTGCTTCAAATTTGTTCTTGAAGTTTTGCTCCAGTGTTTTCCTATCGACAATATCAGGTCGATGGGTATATTTCAGACCTATTAGCTGCTCGATTAGATTTTGCTCTATGTTTTGTTCTTTAGTCATTCAAATCTTCTTTCAATAAATCTTTGGCGTTTACTTCCAAAATTTTAGCAATCTCATACAGTACTTCAAGTCTTGGTTGCTGTCGGTTTTGAACATAGCCGTTAACCATGTTGTAACTCTTTCCGAGCTTCTCCGCCAACCAAGTTTGCTTAATTACTTTCTCTTCAAGTACTTCTTTTATTCGGTTCATGTCCGCATAAATTTAAGTCGCTAAAATAGCCCAAATTTTCCATTTATCTCGTTTTTCAATATACATTTCGTTCGTTTCATTGTTGGTCCTTTCGAGCGATGGCAAAAAACAGCTCTTTTGGTTTTTTCAGCGTTGGCTTTCGTGTCGGCAAAAACCAAATGTGCTGTTTGTGCGGTTGGCTTTTCACACTGACGCACAACGTTTCTCAGCTATACGCAGTTTGGGACTAAATTAAGCCCATTATTCGGATTTGCCAAATCATCCCAAATACAAAACTAACTTCCCATTATGCCTAATACCCAAATTGCTTGTAGCGTGTGTTGGCGGGTAGCCGTTTTGGATTCTGATTTTCTTCATTAAAGCATTTTTAAGCTACTCAAACCAATCTTTGCCTTTTTCTAAACGTTCAAAAAAATCAGTAAATGAATATCCAATTTCAATATGATATGTTTTGTCTAAATCGATAAAAGGAGACAATACTATTCGACATTGTCCATTTTCGAGATTTTCGATTCCAATAAATTCGGAACTCCCATTTCCACCAATTCCAATTGTATTTTTTAGGCTTTCTATAATTTTATATTCACTATTTATTTCCAAAATTTCATTAAAATCCCAAAGTCTAACAAATTCATTGCCGACAAAACTTTCATTTTCTATATAATTCGTAGCGTAAAATTTGTAATCTTCTGGGAGTGAAAAATCTATTTTATTTTCAACTTCTTCAATAGTTATTTTTGGCTTTTCAGTTCTTTTCTGAAAATTATATTTAGCAAATAATTTTTCGATTTCTAACATAGATTATTATGATAAACTTCTGTTCTTCTTTTACGGTTCCCGCCAACGGTTTTCAGCTATACGCAGGCAGGGCATTTTACCACTGAACTACCTACGAAGTACTGAACTTCAAATTTGCCGCTTTGCTGTCCTACGAAGCACGAAACCCCTTCTTGCGTATAGGTGATGTTATCTGCTTTTTTTGATTTTCAAAGGTCAGTATATAAATTATTATTTGGTTTAAAATAAATGAATTTATTCGGTATGTCAAGAACTATATCGAAGCGTTTTAAAAATAAATTTCCATAAAATCCCGCTTTGTCTTTAGTAGCATTTCCTCCCTCCGATGAGTTAGGAAGACTTGTAAAAACTCTATAAAATCTATAATCGCTGAACCTTATTTCAGGAATTATTACTAATGGGGCTTCGTAAGTTGAACCATCAGACCCTTGTGATATGGAAGCACCAATGGTTGTTGTTTTTTCTAATAATTTGTGTTTTTGAGAAAAGGGAGAAGCTAATGTAAGTACATCATCTGCACCTGTGTCTAAACCAAAATAACCTTTAAATTTTTTTCCATTAACTGTTATACTACTTTTTATCGAAAGGTAGTTGCTCGGAAAGTATAGCTTACTTTTTTTGTATAATGATAAATCGTTATTATAGGTTTTGGGCGAAAAAAAGCGTAATTCTTTTTTTTCGTAGTCTATTTCTATGACATAATTTTTCATTAAGTCGGTTCCAATTATACCGTCAAATGCAGTAGTTCCAAATGGAATGATTGTTAAAGAAACATTGTTTTGGATTAAATCACCAATTGTTACGGTATTACTGGAACTTAATTCCACAATATTACTTCCATTAGAACCAATGTTAAGAGATTCTCCGTCTATTTTTAAATTAACTTTATTTTTAACACTTTCATTTATTACTGAACCATCTGCCCCTGTGTCAAATAAAAATTTTAGGCTATCGACATCATTAACTTTACAATAAAGATATATGCTGTTTTTTTCAAGAGTAAAAGGAATTATACTGATTGGTTTTGATTGGCTGAAAACAGTTATTGATGTAAAAATCAGTATTAAAAATATTGGAATCGTCTTATTCATCTTGTCATTTTTTTTGTTGAAGTTTAATATTGTTCTTGTCTTGGGTTTCTGTCATCCCTTAAAATTGCAGATAACATTAGTATATCCGACACTTCTGATCCATTTATTGCGGATATATTCCTTATGGACGCTGTGCCTTAAAGTTATTTTGGACCAATTTAACATTTTCTGTTAAACTATCCAAAGGACTTTTTAATGTTCTATTGTTGATGCTTAAAACATGTGTATAAATTTCAGTAGTTTTTAAATTGCTATGACCCAATGCGGTCTGAATATACCTTATGTTTACACCTCGTTGCATCAAATGTGTTGCAAAACTGTGACGCAAAGTATGAGGCGTACTCCATGGATTTGAACCGGTTTCATTTACTGCTTTTCGATAAATTTGTTGTATACTCCTAGCGGAATATTGTCCTCCGTCTTGACCTTCAAATAACCAATAAGACGGTTTGTGAACCTTATAATATTTACGCAACAACTCCAGCAAAATAGGACTTAGAACAGTATGACGATCCTTTTTTCCTTTAGAATCTTTAATGAACAAAAATCCTTCTTCTGATCGGACATCTTTGATACGCAATCGTATGATCTCGCCTATACGCAGTCCAGCGCTATAAATCGTATAAAGAATGGCTTTATGTTTGATGTTTTTTGGTGAATTGATGATGGCCAAAACTTCTGCTTCACTCAAGGTGTTTGGCAACTCCTTACTACGCTTAGGACGAGTGATAGTGTAATATTCTCTCGGTTTACCCAATACGTGTTCATAATAGCTCTTAATAGCATTGATCATCATGTTCTGCTTTTGTTCACTTATCTTATATCGCTGAATCAATTCATAAATAAAGCCTTCAATTTGCTCCTTTTTGAGTTGAGAAAAATCTTGTGGATTAAAGTATCCAAAAAACTGTTTCAAATTGGTTTGATAGGTTCTTATTGTAGAGTCGCTATAGCTCTTAAGTTTTAATTTTTGATAATGTCTATCTAACTCCTGTTGAATTTGTTCTGTAACTTGTATTTCGGGAATTGAAACAATTTTCTCTTTCTGTTCTACAACTAATTTATCATTGAAAAGTGTTTTCACTTGATTCAAATGATTTACAGTATTGGGTAAACTCCAAAGTCTTTGATTGGGATGATAGTATGAACCATCAATTTTTTTAAAGACGATCCGTTCATCTTTCATTGTATATGGAATTTGAAATTTGATACGTCCCGCATTTTTATTGGGTTCAAACATGATTATGCGATTAGAGTTCATGGTTGGTTAGATTTTTTTATTAAAATTAAATATAAAAAAACCATTTACCCGACATTAAACATTTACAAACGTTTGTAAATGTTTGTAAATGCTTAGCAACGAATAACTAATTGAATATTAAGCTATAATCGTATTAAGTAAGAATTTAAATTTTAAACAAAAAAAAATTCAATCCCTCAGAAGAAGGATTGAATTTAATATATTGGATTTTTGGTTATAGATAAAATATATCTATCCAAATGTTTTACCAACTTGCTTTCTTAACGCCAGGAATTAGACCTTGGTTAGCCATTTCACGGAATGTTACACGTGAAAGTCCGAAGGTTCTCATATATCCTTTAGGGCGTCCAGTCAACTTACAACGGTTATGCAAACGTACAGGAGAGGCGTTTTTAGGTAATTTTTGAAGTGCTTCATAATCACCTGCTTCTTTCAATGCTTTACGTTTTTCAGCATATTTCGCTACAAGTCTTTGTCTTTTGCGCTCGCGCGCTTTCATTGATTCTTTAGCCATAATTTTTTATTTATTATCCTTTCTAAACGGTAAACCAAATTTTTCTAACAAAGCTTTTGCTTCTTTATCGGTATTAGCCGTTGTAACAAAAGTAATATTCATACCTTGAATTTTCTTCACTTTATCAATATTGATTTCAGGGAAGATAATTTGCTCAGTGATACCTAAGTTATAGTTTCCTCTTCCGTCGAATCCTTTTGCACTGATTCCATTAAAATCACGGATTCTTGGTAAAGATGCAGAAACCAAACGATCTAAGAATTCGTACATTTTAGTACCTCTTAGAGTAACTTTCGCACCGATAGGCATGCCTTTACGTAATTTGAAGGCAGCTTCGTCGGTTTTAGAAACTGTTCCTACTGCTTTTTGTCCAGCGATAAGAGTCATTTCTTCCACTGCATAATCAACAATTTTTTTGTCAGCTGTAGCAGCACCTAATCCTTGGTTCAAAACGATTTTCTCCAATTTAGGTACTTGCATCACTGATGAGTAAGAAAACTCTTCTTTCAATGCAGGAACAATTTCCTCTCTATATTTTACTAATGGACGTGGTCTATATGTTGTACTCATTCTTAAATTTCTTTACCGGTTTTCTTAGCAATTCTAACTTTTTTACCATCTTTGAATTCGTATCCAATTCTACTTGGATTTCCGTCGTGATCTACGATAGCTAATTTACTAATATAAATTGGAGCTTCGGTTTCAACGATTCCACCTTGAGGATTTTCAGCATTCGGTTTGGTATGTTTTTTAATCATATTTACACCTTCAACTATTGCTTTCCTTTCGGCTGGAAAAACTTTCAAAACAGTACCTTTAGTACCTTTAGAGGCACCGGACAAAACAACTACTTTGTCACCTTTTTTAATTTTCAACTTTGTCATTGTTTAAAATTTTAAAGCACCTCTGGAGCTAATGATACAATTCTCATAAATTCCTTGTCGCGCAATTCTCTGGCAACAGGTCCAAACACACGTGTTCCTCTCATTTCATTTTGAGCATTAAGCAACACGCACGCATTATCATCAAAACGGATATATGATCCATCTTTTCTTCTCACTTCCTTTTTGGTACGTACAACGACTGCTTTAGAAACGGTTCCTTTTTTAGCAGTTGCGGTAGGTGTAGATTCTTTGATTGTCACTACTACCTTATCACCTACAGAAGCGTAACGTCTTTTAGTACCACCTAAAACACGGATCACTAAAGCTTCACGAGCTCCAGTATTGTCTGCCACTTTTAATCTTGATTCTTGCTGTAACATATTACTTCGCTCTTTCTATGATTTCTACTAATCTCCAACGTTTGTTTTTACTCAACGGTCGTGTTTCCATTATACGCACTTTGTCTCCTTCATTGCACTCATTCAACTCGTCGTGTGCTGTATATTTCTTAGTTCTATTGATAAACTTCCCATACAATGGGTGTTTAGTTTTATAAGTTTCGTTTACGACTATGGTTTTATCCATTTTGTTACTTGAAACTATTCCAATTCTTTCTTTTCTTAAATTTCTTTCCATTTTGAGACAGTTTTATTGTTGAGCAAGTTTCTCGTTCAACACTGTTAACATTCTCGCAATGTCTTTACGAGATTTACGAATTGACAAAGGGTTTTCTATTACAGAAACTTTGTGGCTCACTTTTAATTTTGCATAGTTTTCTTTTTCTTCTGCAATTTTTGCTTGCAAATCATCTATGCTTAATTCTCTGATATCTATTAATTTCATACTATACAAATTTAAGCTCTTCCTCTATAATCCCTTGCTACAATGAATTTCGTTCTTACTGGAAGTTTTTGAGCAGCTAAGCGTAATGCTTCTTGTGCTACTTCCAAAGGAACTCCTCCACACTCAAATAAAATTCTTCCTGGTTGTACTTTGGCTACCCATAACTCAGGTGAACCTTTTCCTTTACCCATACGAACCTCAGCGGGTTTTCTCGTCAATGGTTTATCTGGAAAAACTTTTATCCATAACTGTCCTTCACGTTTCATATAACGTGTGGCAGCAACACGAGCAGCTTCTAACTGACGTGCAGTGACGAATGATTCGTCAAGTGCCTTAATACCGAATGTCCCAAAGGCAAGTTCCGCACCACGCTTGGTGTTTCCCTTCATCCTTCCCTTTTGGGTTTTTCTATATTTTACTCTTCTCGGTGATAACATTTCTTAAAATCTTTAATCAATTAAACTGAATTAACGGGCTTGTCTTTTACGACCTCCACCACCTTCTGATCTTCTTCTGGATTGTTTTTTCTTCAATCCTACCAATGGTGATAGTTCACGTTTTCCATAAACTTCTCCTTTCATGATCCAAACTTTGATTCCCATACGACCGTAAGTAGTATGTGCTTCACCTAAGTGATAATCGATGTCTGCTCTGAAAGTTGACAAAGGAATTCTACCTTCATGATAAGTCTCTGAACGTGCCATTTCCGCTCCGTTTAAACGACCCGAGATTTGAATTTTAATTCCTTCTGCATTCATTCTCATTGCACTTGCAATAGCCATTTTGATCGCTCTTCTATAAGAGATACGGCTTTCGATTTGACGTGCAACGCTATCAGCTACTAAGACTGCGTCAAGTTCAGGACGTTTGATTTCGAAGATATTGATTTGGATTTCTTTTCCAGTAATTTTCTTCAATTCTTCTTTTAGTTTATCAACTTCCTGTCCTCCTTTTCCGATAATAATTCCGGGACGAGCTGTTGTAATAGTAACCGTAATTAGTTTCAAAGTACGATCGATGTAGATACGAGATACACCAGCTTTTGAAAGACGAGCTCTCAAGTACTGACGAATTTTCGCGTCTTCAGCTATTTTATCTCCGTAATCATTTCCACCGTACCAGTTAGAGTCCCATCCTCTAATGATTCCTAAACGATTTCCGATTGGATTAGTCTTCTGTCCCATATTATTTATTATCTTCTTTAACGTTATCTTCTTTTGTTCCTAAAACGATGGTTACATGGTTGGAACGTTTTCTAATTCTGTGAGCTCTACCTTGTGCTCTTGGACGAATCCTCTTCAATTGGCGAGCGCTATCAACCGTGATGGTTTTCACGTATAGCCCTGCAGTTTCAACATCAGCGTCATCGTTCTTTACTTGCCAGTTAGCAATTGCACTTAACAATAGTTTTTCTAATTTTTCTGAAGCATGTTGTTTTGAATATTTCAAAATACCCAATGCCTTCTGAACGTCTTCACCACGAATTAAATCTGCTACCAAACGCATTTTACGAGGCGAGCTAGGACAATTGTTCAATTTAGCAAAAGCAATATTCTTGTTTGCTTCTTTGATTTGTTCGTTACTTAATCTTTTTCTTGATCCCATTGCCTAATTATTTATTACCTTTATTTTTCGCACCTGCGTGCCCTCTAAACGTACGTGTTGGTGCAAATTCGCCCAATTTATGTCCTACCATATTTTCAGTTACATATACTGGTATAAATTGTTTACCGTTATGAACTGCAAATGTCTGTCCTACAAAGTCAGGAGAAATCATGGAAGCTCTTGACCAAGTTTTGATCACATTTTTCTTTCCAGAATCAATATTTGCCTGAACTTTTTTCTCTAATTTATAATGGATGTAAGGTCCTTTCTTTAATGAACGTGCCATAAATTATTTCTTTCTTCTTTCAACAATATATTTGTTAGATGCCTTTTTACGAGATCTCGTCTTATAGCCTTTCGCAGGGATTCCATTCTTAGAACGTGGAATACCTCCTGAAGCACGACCTTCCCCACCACCCATTGGGTGATCCACTGGGTTTTTAGCCATAGCTCTTGTTGCAGGACGACGACCTTGCCATCTTGTTCTACCAGCTTTACCAGAAATTTCTAACTGGTGATCTGAGTTTGAAACAACTCCTATCGTAGCTTTACACTCCGTTAAAATCATACGGCTCTCTCCACTTGGTAACTTAATCGTTGCAAATCTACCTTCTCTTGCTACTAACTGAGCATAAGAACCGGCACTTCTTGCCATTAAAGCTCCTTGACCAGGTCTCAACTCTATACATGAAATCACAGTTCCCAATGGGATGTTTTTCAATTTCATAGTGTTTCCGATTTCAGGCGCAGCTGAATCCGCTGAAACAATCGTTTGACCTTTTTTCATTCCATTCTGAGCAATCACATATCGCTTCTCACCATCTTCGTAAGCAATCAATGCGATAAATGCAGTTCTATTTGGGTCATATTGAATTGACTCAATAGTAGCTGCACCTTCGCGATCTCTTTTGAAATCGATGATACGATAAGCTTGCTTGTGTCCACCCCCTCTTCTGCGTACAGTCATTCTACCGTCATGGTTACGACCTCCGCTTTTCTTTTTACCAACCGTGAGACTCTTCTCAGGTTTCACTGAATCAACATTTTCAAAAGTGTTTGCAATTTTGAAACGTTGACCGGGAGTGATAGGTTTTAATTTTCTTACTGACATTTAATATAAAATTATTAACTAAACAAATCTATTTCTTGTCCTTCTGCAACATGTACAATGGCCTTTTTCATCTTGTTGGTCTTACCTACTTGTAAACCCGTTTTTGTGTAACGAGTCTTAACTCTAGGTGCAGACACCATCGTACTTACTTTGATTACATCAACACCATAAGCCTCTTCAATCGCTTGTTTGATTTCTAATTTATTGGCTTTAGTGTTTACATAAAACGAATACTGGCCTAATAATTCACTTGAATTAGTTGCCTTCTCTGAGATTACGGGTCTTAATATAATTGACATATCTATTTCGTTTTATTTTCTTAAATTTTCTTGAACATTCTCAATGGAACTTTCTAAAAATATCAACTCGTTTGCATTGATCAAATCGAAGATATTCAACTCCGAGTTCAATACTACTTTAGTTCCCTTTAAATTACGTGACGATAAATAAACATTATCGTTTTTATCTCCTAAAACAAAAAGTGATTTTTTGTTTTCCAATCCTAAACCTTTTAAAACTTCGATGAAATCTTTTGTTTTTGGTGCATCAAAAGTAAAGTCCTCAACAATTTTGATTTCATTGTCTTTCATTTTCTGGCTCAAAACTGACTTCTTAGCCAATCTCTTTTGAGATTTGTTCAATTTGAAGTCATAGCTTCTTGGTCTTGGACCAAAAATAGTTCCTCCACCTCTAAACACTGGAGATTTTATAGAACCTGCACGTGCAGTACCTGTTCCTTTTTGACGCTTAATCTTACGAGTACTACCAGCAACCTCAGCACGCTCTTTTGATTTGTGCGTTCCTTGACGCTGTGCAGCTAAATATTGTTTAACTTCTAAATAAACAGTATGCTCGCTTGGATCAATCCCAAAGATTGAATCATCTAAAGTTACCTTTTTAGAGGTTTCTTTTCCTTTTATATCTAGTACTGTTAATTCCATTTTCTTACTATTACATATGAATTTTTAGGACCAGGGATTGCACCTTTTACAATCAAAAGGTTTTTCTCTTCGTCAACTTTTAAAACAATAAGGTTTTGAACCGTTACGGTATCACCTCCCATTCTACCTGCCATTCGCTTTCCTTTGAAAACTCTTGAAGGGTCAGATCCAGCACCAATAGATCCTGGCGCTCTCTTTCCTCTTTGCCCGTGGCTGATCTCTTTAGTTCCAGAGAACCCGTGTCTTTTAACAACACCTTGGAACCCTTTTCCTTTTGAAACTCCAGTTACGTCAACAAACTCACCTTCCGTAAATACGTTTACTGTAACTTCATCACCTAATCCTAGAGAATCTACAAATCCTCCGTGAAACTCCACCAACTTTCTCTTTGGTGTAACTCCCGCTTTCTTGAAATGACCTTTCATAGCTGCAGAAGTGTTCTTCTCTTTTGCGTCATCGAAACCAAGCTGAATCGCATTGTAGCCATCAACTTCTTCGGTTCTGACCTGGGTCACGACGCAAGGACCTGCTTGGATAATCGTACAAGGAATGTTCTTCCCGTCCGCATCGAACAAGCTAGTCATCGCAATCTTTTTACCAATAATTCCTGACATTTGTTATAATATAATTTTCGTTATGTACTGATTTTCAGAGGCTACTGTAATATCTATTTGCAAATTAGGCATAGTTCACCCCTAAAAATAGGGTGCAAATGTAAAAATATTTTTCCACATCACAAATTATATCCAACTTTTTTATTAGATATTTCTTCTCTAAGTTCTATTGATCAATCGTTTGATTCAATGCTTTGTAAAGTTTCAATAAATTTAGTTCGATTTGTATCGATTTGAATCAATGAAAAATCAAATTTCAATTGAACTAAAAAAACCGCTTCAATTCATGAAGCGATTTCTTTACATTTATCTCATAATTTTACAAAGACTTTAATTGCTCTTCTATCAAAGCAATTTTCTCTATCGCATCTGCTTCCTTTTTTCTCTCAGCATTTACTACTGCTTCAGGTGCGCCTTTTACAAACTTTTCGTTGGATAACTTTCTACGTACTGAATTTAAAAATCCTTCCAAGTACTCTTTTTCTTTTTCCAACTTCTCACGCTCTTCTTCCATATTGATATTGTCACTCACCGGAATCAAAAATTCAGCTGTGCCTACCCTGAAAGTAAATCCTTTGTCTGGGAAATTTTCGGTGAACTGAACTGAAACATTGCCCAACTTCTCAACCAATTCAAGCTTGAATTTATCTTGTTGAGATTTCATAGCGAACAATTGCAAACGCTCTTTGGGAGAAATTCCTTTCTCATTTCTTAAAGCTCTGATACTTGAAACTATTTCTGACGAAAAATCAAAAGTCTCAATGATATCATTCGAATAGGTTTCAACTTCTGGATATTCTGAAACGATCAGCGCATTGTTCTCATCTCTTTTTTCGATCATTTGCCAAATTTCTTCTGTCAAGAAAGGCATGAATGGATGTAAAATCTTCAAGCATTTTTCTAAATTATTGATCGTTTGCTCGTAAGTTTCTTTATCGATAGGTTTTCCGAATTCTGGTTTTATCGCTTCTAAATACCATGAGCAGAAGTCATCCCAAATCAACTTATAGACGGACATCAACACATCGGAAATTCTATATTTTTCGTAATTCGATTCGATTTCTTGTAAAACTGAATTAAATTTCACATTGAACCAATTCAAAGCAAATTTATTTTCTTCAGGGGTTTCAATGCTTTCATCTACTTGCCAGCCTTTGATCAGTCTGAACGCATTCCAAATTTTGTTAGCGAAATTTCTTCCCTGCAAACACAAATCGGTATCAAATGGCAAATCATTTCCTGCAGGAGCCGTCAAAAGCATTCCTACCCTAACTGCATCTGCTCCGTATTCTTGCATCAACTCGATTGGATCTGGAGAATTCCCTAAAGATTTGGACATTTTCCTGCCTTGTTTATCTCTAACAATTCCGGTAAAGTACACATTTTTGAAAGGGAATTCATTTCTATATTCATATCCCGCCATGATCATTCGAGCCACCCAGAAAAATATAATGTCTGGACCTGTAACTAAATCTTGGGTAGGGTAATAATAATTGATCTCTTTGTTGTTGGGATCATTGATTCCATCGAAAACAGAAATTGGCCATATCCAAGACGAAAACCAAGTATCTAACACATCTTCATCTTGTCTTAAATCCTCTTCCGTCAAATGTAAATTACGCTCTCTTTCGATGATTTCAAGCGCTTCTTTTTTATTGATAGCTACCACAAAGTCATCTTGCCCTTCGCCATAATAAAAAGCTGGAATTTGATGTCCCCACCATAGTTGACGAGAAATATTCCAATCATGTACATTTTCCATCCAATGTTTATAGGTGTTCTTGAACTTGGATGGATGGAATTGAATGGTATCATTCATTACATTTTCCAAAGCAGGTTTTGCTAAATCTTTCATTTTCAAAAACCATTGAACAGAAAGTTTAGGTTCTATAACTGCTCCAGTTCTTTCGGAAGTTCCAACTTTATTGGTATAATCTTCGATTTTCTCTAAAAGTTGTTTTTCTTCGAGTTCTTTTTCAATTAGCTTTCGAACTTTGAAACGATCCATTCCTTCATAATGCATTGCATATGCATTCAAAGTTGCATCATCATTGATGGCATCGATGATTTCTAAATCGTGTTTTTTTCCTAATTCATAATCATTTTCATCGTGAGCAGGTGTAACTTTCAAACATCCTGTCCCAAATTCAATATCGACATATTCGTCTTCAATTACAGGAACCACTCGATTCACTATTGGAACAATCAGATTTTTTCCTTTCAAAAATTCGTAGCGTTCGTCATTTGGATTGATACACACAGCGGTATCACCAAAGATAGTTTCTGGACGTGTAGTAGCTACAACCACATACTCATCACTGTTTTCTACGAAATATTTCAGATAATATAATTTCCCTTGTTTTTCTTGATAAACAACTTCTTCATCTGATATATTGGTTTTTGCTTCAGGATCCCAATTCACCATTCTGTAGCCTCTATAAATCAGACCTTTATTGTAAAGATCCACAAAGACTTTGATCACTGATTCTGACAAATCATCATCCATGGTAAATTTGGTTCGGTTCCAATCACAAGAACAACCCAATGTTTTCAATTGTTCTAAAATAATTCCACCGTGTTTATGCGTCCATTCCCAAGCGTGTTCTAAAAACTTTTCTCTTCCAATTTCAAACTTTGAAACTCCTTCATCTTTTAATTTGTTGACCACTTTTGCTTCGGTTGCAATAGAAGCGTGATCAGTTCCTGGCACCCAACAAGCGTTGTAGCCTTTCATTCTCGCTCTACGGATCAGTACATCTTGAATGGTATTGTTCAGCATATGTCCCATGTGAAGTACACCAGTTACGTTTGGCGGAGGAATCACAATGGTATAAGCTTCTCTACTATCAGGTTCGGAATAAAAATATCCGTTTTTCATCCAGTAGTCGTACCATTTTTTTTCTACACTTTGCGGATTATACTTAGTCTGTAGGTTCATATTTTTGGTATATTTTTTGTTTATTTACGTTTCAATTTGTGTTTCTAATTGCAAATGTAAGATTAGTATTTTACTATTTTTAGAAATATATTTTTAAATTTGTTGAATCAAAATATACAAAAATGAAAAAACTATTATTAGCAGGTGTATTTTTATTGGGCGGAATCGCACTTATGTCTGCACAAGAAATTGAATTGAGCGAATCAAACGTTGATTTAGGAAATATTGAATTTGGTGGCAAAGCAATTACTACAGTACAAATAAAAAACACAGGCGATAAACCATTGATTATTTCCGATGTTAAAGCTTCATGTGGATGTACTGTACCTGAGTGGCCAAAAGCGCCAATCGCTCCAGGTAGTTCAGCCGATATGACTGTTCAATACACCACAACAAGAAAAGCTGGTCCTTTTAACAGAACTTTGACCATCAATTCAAATGCTCAAACAGAAGCAAGAAAAATTTTCAGAATCAAAGGTGTGGTACAACCTCAATAATATTACTCTAAACGTTTTAAATTAAACATTTAGGAGTTACCAAAAAATCCATCAAACCAATTGATGGATTTTTATTTTTGCAAAAAATTAAAAAAATCCATGAGGAAAAAAGAGCATTTAAGGAGGAATTTACAATTGGCTATTCCTGTTATGATTACTCAAGCAGGACAAATTTCAGTCAACATCATAGATAGTATAATGGTGGCTGGACTTGGTGGTAGATTTGATTCTATAGCTGATCCAACCTTAGGAAAAACAGCTTTGGGAGCTGCTTCTTTAGGAAATTCCGTTTTTATCACTGCATTGGTTTTTGCCTTTGGATTTAGTTTTGCCATTTCACCTTTAGTTGCTTCAGCCGATGCAAAAAAAGACATACGAACGGCCAATATGATTTTCACTCATGGTGGTTTTCTCAACTTATCTTTGGGAATTATCTTAATGTTAATTTTATTAGCGGGTAGGCCACTACTCTATCAATTGGGTCAGGCCGATGATGTCATAGAAATGACCATTCCTTATTTATCCATTATGGCATGGTCACTTATTCCGATTATGTTTTTCCAAACATTTAGACAATTTTCAGAAGGATTGTCATTGACCATAACTGTAACCATTGCTACTATCATCGGAAATGTGGTAAATATAGTTTTCAATTATGCGTTGATTTACGGAAATTGGGGCTTGCCACGATTGGAAGTTGAAGGAGCAGCTTGGGGAACTTTCATTGCGAGAGTTGTTATGCTTTTGGCTTTGGTAATTACTTTGCTCTCTTATAAAAAATCCAAGAATTATTTGAAAAGAATCGATTTCAAACAATACAATCAATCGATACTTAAAAAAATCACTAAAATGGGAGTTCCCACTGCATTTAGTTCTTTTTTCGAAGTCAGTGCATTTTCAGGAGCAGCATTTATTTCTGGTTATGCTTTGGCGCAAACGCCAGAAGCTATAATTTCCGCCAAAACTCATTTGGCAGCAAATAAAATCGCTATGGATTTTGCATCGACCAGTTTTATGATTTGTATGGGGTTAAGCGTCGCTGCCACAGTCAGAGTTGCCAATCAATTGGGTTTAAAAAATTGGAAATTAATGAGAGAAGCGGGATTTTCAGCCATTTTTATGGCTGCAGGATTTATGCTTTTTGCAGGAATTGTTATGGTTATTTTCAGGCATCAATTGCCTAAAATATTTTTAGACGAAATAGAAGTTGTGAGTTTAGCTTCAAAACTTTTGATCATTGCGGCTTTGTTTCAGTTGTTCGATGGTATTCAATTGGTGACTATGGGAGCTTTGAGAGGAATGCAGGACGTTTTGATACCTTCGATTATAACATTCATTGCCTATTGGGTAGTTGCAATTCCTTTGGGAAGTCTTTTGGCAATTTACTTTGAGTTACAATCCGTCGGAGTTTGGATTGGTTTATCGGTTGGTTTGACAATTTCAGCAATTATGTTACTTTTACGCTATCATAAACAAACTAAAAAATTGATACATGCAAATTCCTAAATTTTTAATTGCAGACAATTCAGCCCACCCTGAACAAATTTTCATCGTACATACTGAATATCCTCGCTTTTTACTCGACATTTCGACCGAAGAAATCGAATGGTTTGATGATTTGGAAGAAGAAACAGATGTGGATTTAGAAAGTGAAATTGCTGAGCTTATTAATTTAGCTTATGATTTTTTCGATGAAGAAATGAGCGGACTTGAGGAGGAATAAATAAATAGAATCTCTCATTTTCAAATTCTTCTTAAGGCATATAAATCTGAGGATTCCCTTTGGTTTCAAATGATTTTTTTTACTAAAGAAAAGTCTTTTTAAATTATTTAATTTTCAAATAAATCGTATATTGAACTTTTAAAACACAGTTAAGAAGAATGACTTTGTTTTGAATAAAACAATATTCTTTTTAAATTGTCTCACATTATATTTTAACCATGGAATTAACAAGACTGTTTGACTTCTTGGCTTTTCAGCTCAAGAATTCGCCACGTGAAGATAGCTTGGTGACCAAATACGATGGGAAGTGGCACAAAACTTCCACTCAAGAATTTGTCAACAAAGCAAATGCTATCAGTCGTGGCTTTTTAAACTTAGGTGTAAAAAAAGGCGATAAAATCGCTATAGCTTCAACCAACAATCGAACGGAGTGGAATTTGCTCGACATAGGTTTGCAGCAAATCGGTTGTATCAGCGTTCCAGTTTACCCAACGATTTCAGAAGAGGATTATAAATATATTTTCAACGATTCAGAAGTTAAATTTGCTTTTGTTTCAGATGAAGAATTATACAAGAAAATAAGTTCGATCAAAAGTGAAGTTCCTTCGCTCGTATCGATTTACACTTTTGATAAAGTAAATGGTGCTCCGAACTTGAATGAAATTTTGGATTTAGGATCTGATCCTGCCAATCAACACGAAGTTAGTGCTGTCAAAAAACAAGTCAAACCAGATGATCTTGTGACCATTATTTACACCTCTGGAACCACCGGCAAACCTAAAGGAGTTATGCTGAGCCATCACAATATTTTGAGCAATGTTTTGGGTAGCAATCCACGCGTTCCTAAATTTTCATCGGACAAACCAAAAGCTTTGAGCTTCCTACCCGTTTGTCACGTTTTTGAAAGAATGTTGATTTACTTATACATTTATAATGGTATTGGAATTTATTATGCCGAAAGTCTTGAAACCATAGGTGAAAATCTGAAAGAAGTAAGTCCTGATGTGATGACAGTTGTACCGAGATTGGTCGAAAAAGTTTATGCTAAAATCTACGAAACTGGAGCCAATGCAGGTGGTTTAAAAACCAAAATTTTCATGTGGGCGTTGAGCCTGATCGAAGATTATGAACCTTTTGGCAAACAGAGCCTTGGTTGGAAAATCAAACATAAAATTGCCGATATGCTCGTTTTCAAAAAATGGAGAGAAGGCGTTGGCAACAATTTAACTTGTATGGTTTCTGGAAGTGCATCTTTATCACCAAGACTAAATAGAATGTTTTGGGGTGCTGGAATTCCGATTTTAGAAGGTTATGGACTGACCGAAACTTCTCCTGTTTGTACAGTAAACTCAATGTCAAAAGATGGATTTGGAATTGGAATGGTCGGAAAACCAATCGATGGTGTAACTGTTAAAATCGCTGAAGATGGTGAAATCCTAATCAAAGGTCCAAATGTGATGTTGGGCTATTATAACGCACCTGAATTGACCAAAGAAGTGATGACAGAAGATGGTTATTTTAAAACCGGCGATATAGGAGAATTGCACAATGGAAACCTGAAAATTACCGATAGAAAAAAAGAGATTTTCAAAACTTCAGGTGGAAAATACATTGCACCACAAATCATGGAAAACGTGATGAAACAATCGTTGTTCATCGAACAAATCATGGTTTTAGGTGAAAATGAAAAAATGCCTTGTGCATTTATTCAACCCAACTTTGAAAACCTTTCTAATTGGGCAAGCGACAATAATATCGAGCTTCCAAAATCAAGAGAAGAACTGGTGAAAAATCAAAAAGTAATCGATTTATTCCAAAAAGAAGTTGATAAATTCAATCAATCATTTGGACATTGGGAACAAATAAAATTATTTAGATTGACGCCAGACGAATGGTCGATTGAAAGTAGACAACTCACTCCAACTTTGAAACTGAAAAGAAGAGTTGTTATCGATATGTATAAAGATTTATACAAAGAAATGTATGGACATTTTCCTGGTGAATAAATCGAATTAAAATTAAATATATAAAAGTGCGGACAATCGCTTGTCCGCACTTTTTTTATTATTAAACTTCTAATCCCTAAAGTTTAACGAGTTTTGTATAACTTTGCCAAATCAATTTTAAACCTAAAAAATGAAATTAAATTTACTTACCCTTATTTTTTGTATCAACCCAAGCTTATTTTTCGGTCAAATTCTGGAAGAAAACTTCGATGATATTGCAGATTTAGAATCCAAGGGTTGGATCATTAGCAATCAAAGTTCACCCACAGGAATGATCGATTGGTTCCAAGGAAACACTGCAGTTTTCGATAGTCATAATGGTGAAGCCAATGCTTATATCGCATCAAACTACAATAGTGTTGACAGTTTTGGTACCATTAGCAATTGGCTGATTTCACCAACGGTGAGCGTTAGAGATGGCGATGTACTTTCATTCTGGACAAGAACATCTACGAATTCTATTTGGAACGACCGTTTGGAAGTAAGGTCGAGCCAAGGAGCGATGACGCTACCTTCAGGAGCAACAGACGTCGGATCTTTTACAAATGTTATGTTGATCATCAATGATGACTATGATTTGTCTTATCCTGATTATTGGTTCAAATACGAATTAGAAATTACAAATGTCGGTGATGAACCTGTTGATATGAATTTCGCTTTTCGATACAATGTAGTTTCTGCGGGAAATATTGGAGATAATTCTAACTATATAGGTATTGATACCGTTTTAATTATCGATAATTACGTACCCGAACCAGGTTGTTTAGATGCACCAAATGGAGTTTTCCCTGCTGATACTTTCACTCCAAGCTGTAATGGTTTGGAAGAAATCATTACTTCTGATGCTAAAACTGGACAATATTCAAATGTCAATGTAACTGTAGACGAAGAATATATTTTCTCAAGTTCTGTTTCAACTGATTATATCATTATTTCAGATGAAAATGGAGAAAACATCTTGGCTGAAGGATTCTCGCCTTTGACTTGGACTTCTAACGCAAATCAAACCATTAGATTTTATTTGCTTCTCGATGATGAATGTAATTATTCCGAAGAAACAAGACAAAAATCTATTCAATGTGGTGAGGAAGAAGAACCCGAACCAGGTTGTTTAGATGCACCAAATGGAGTTTTCCCAGCTGATACTTTCACTCCAAACTGTAATGGTTTGGAAGAAATCATTACTTCTGATGCTCAAACTGGACAATATTCGAATGTTAATGTAACTGCAGACGAAGAATATATTTTCTCAAGTTCAATTTCAACTGATTATATCATTATTTCAGATGAAAATGGAGAAAATATCTTGGCTGAAGGATTCTCGCCTTTGACTTGGACTCCAAGCGCAGATCAAACCGTTAGATTCTATTTACTACTCGATGATGAATGTAATTATTCTGATGAAACAAGACAGAGAATTGTTCAATGTGGTGAAGAATTAGGAATTTCTGATTTCAGTTCAATTGATTTCACTTATTACCCAAACCCTGTAAAGGATCAATTGAATATTCATTCGAAATATAAAATTGTTCAAATTGAAATTTTCAATATGAATGGTCAGAGAATTTTATCCAATCAAGCTGTAGAGCAAAATGTTTTAGACTTATCAAGTTTGAAAGCATCGACTTATATTATCAGAGCAACTTTGGATAATGGACAAATTGAAACTTTCAAAATCATCAAACAATAGTTTAAACAAATTCAATAAAACAAAAACAGGAATGCATTTAACATTCCTGTTTTTTATTTAAGTATCATTGATCGATTAATTTTCTTGCTTATTTTTCAAATGTTTTTCTAAAAATTGATCTTGTTCCCACAGCAAATGCATGATATTTTCTTTGGCAACATATCCATGGCTTTCTTTCGGTAAAATCACCATACGTACCGGCGCACCTAAACCTTTAAGTGCTTGAAAATATCTTTCAGTTTGTAATGTGAAAGTTCCTGGATTGTTGTCATATTCTCCATGAGTTAACAACATTGGAGTTTTCATTTTCTCGGCATGCATGAAAGGTGACATTTGATGATAAACTTCTGATGCTTCCCAATAATTTCTTTGTTCTCTTTGGAAACCAAACGGCGTCAAAGTTCGGTTATAAGCTCCACTTCTTGCAATTCCACAAGCGAACAAATCGGAATGAGTCAACAGATTCGCTGTCATAAATGCTCCATAAGAATGTCCGCCTACTCCAACTCTTTTCGGATCGATGTATCCCAACTTATCAACTGCATCAATCGCTGCTTCAGCATTCCAAATCAATTGCTCAACAAAAGTATCGTTTGGTTCTTCATCTCCCTCACCTACGATTGGAAAAGCAGCATCATCCAAAACTGCATAACCACGAGTTACCCAATAAACAAAACTTCCATAATAAGGAAAAGTAAATTCATTAGAGTTATGCGTCGATTGACCTGCACTGCTTTTGTCTTTGTATTCCGATGGATACGCCCAAATCAACAATGGTAATTTCCCATCTTTTTTCGGATCATAATTTTCAGGTAAATACAATGTCCCTGACAACTCAACTCCATCTTTTCTATTGTATCGAATCACTTCTTTATGAACACCTTTCAGACTTTCGAATGGATTTTCAAAATAGGTAATTTGTCGAATGCTTTCTTTTTTGTTTAAATTTCTAACAAAATAATTCGGATATTCTGTAGGAGATTCAATTCTTACCAAAGCAATTCCTTTTTTAGCATCGATGATTGAATGAATACTTTCAACTTTATCATCATAAATCGATTGATACCAACGAGTAGTTTTCAGAGTTTTTAAATTCAATTGATCCACAAAAGGAAATTGACCTTCAGGACTATGACCATCTCCTATCAAATATGTGGTTTCATTATCAATTGCCAAAACATATCTTCCAAATTCATTTCTTCTTCTCTCAAAACTTCCTGGATCGCTATAAACATCTTGAGAATTTCTATCACTGAACAATCTCAATTCAGCATCGGTTTCACTCGGATTAAATACAAAAGTTCTAATTTTTCTGGTATCGAACCAATAATCATAAATCACAGCGTACTCATCATTCCCCCATTCGATTCCTCTATATCTCAGTTCAGTTTTCGCCAACAATTTTGGATTTGAATCAAAAGGAGCATCCCAAGTATAAACCGCATCTCTGAATTCAACTTTTTTAGCAGGATCTCCTTCATCCAAAGCTTCTACATAAACCAAAGTCGCTGGTTTATCAGCTCGCCAATACATGGTTCTTTTGCCTTGTCTTACAGCCATAAATCCTTGTGGAATAATTTCATTCAATTCCAACTCATTCACAACTTTCACAAAATTCCCTTTGGCATCGTAAACTGTTGATTTCATCGGAAATCTACTGTAAGGAATTAAATAAGAAAAAGGTTTTTCTATGGTTGTCAACATCAGATAATCTCCATTAGGAGAAAAGCTAACATTGGTGAACATATCTTTTTCTTTATGAAACAAACTACTGTTTCCATTTAAATCAACTTTATAAAGTTCAGAAGTTGCAAGTTGCTCAAAGTTATATTCGTCCGTTTGATTTTTCAATAAGTCCTGATAAGTTCTATTTTGCGATACACTTCCATCAGAAACAGAAACAATTGGACCTGTAGGAATTTCTTTCTTAGCATCGATTAACTCATAATTTTCTGGTAGAACTTTCACCAAAATACTTTTACTATCCGCAAACCATGAAATTGGATTTCCTAAACTTGCATTTAATTTTTTAGAAAAAATTTTCTTTGCTGTAGCATTTTTAATATCGAGCACCCACAACTCTAACCCATCATTCACCGTATTGGTAAATGCCATTTTAGTTTGATCAGGCGACCAAGTGAGGTAAGCAATTTTTGGATTTTCAGGCAAACCTTTGACTTGAATTTCCTTTTTATCATTCAGCTTTCTAACTTTCAAGTTGTTTTGATAAGTCATCGTACTTGAAATCATATGATCCGGATTAATTCTAATTCCTCCCAATCGCATTTCATCCTGATTCAAATCCTCCAAAGTCTTATAGGTATCTCTATAAGTCAACACCATATAATTTTTGTCAGAATCCATATAAACCGCTGGCGCTCTTTCAAAATCAAACAAATCTAAAATCTCTTTCGGAGGTTTCTGATATTCTATATTTTCCTGAGCACTGACTGAAAATGCAGCCCAAAACAACATTATAAAAACACTGAATCGTTTCATTAAATTAATTTTTAAAGTTTATGTATCAACAAATATATAAAAGCAAAACTGTAGTTGCCTCATCATTTAATAAAGGTTTGTTTTTAGAAGAATTAAGCTTTGAGTATCTTTGCACGACTTAAGCATATTTTTATGAGCCTAATTACTAAATATCAATCACTTCTTAGTGAAACGCTTGACAATTCTCCATTTAAAAATCATTCTCCTAAAGAATTATACGAACCTTGTAACTATATTTTAGGTATTGGTGGCAAAAGACTTAGACCAGTTTTGGCACTTTTGGGTTCTTATATTTTTGATGGTAACGAAAAAGATGTACTAAAACCTTCTTTGGCCATTGAATACTTTCATAACTTTACTTTGATGCATGATGACATCATGGATGAAGCGCCTTTGAGAAGAGGTCATCAAACCGTTCATCTAAAATATGATACGAATACAGCCATACTATCAGGTGACGCGCTTCTGATTCAATCTTATCGAATGTTCGAAGATTTAGAAGCTGAAACCTTTAAAACTGTTACTCAACTTTTCTCAAAAACAGCTGCTGAAATTTGTGAAGGACAACAGTTGGATATGAATTTCGAAAAGCAAACCGAAGTAAAGTATGATGAATACATAGAAATGATCATGCTGAAAACCTCGGTTTTGGTGGCTACAGCTTTGAAAATGGGTGCGCTGATTGCTGGTGCCAATGAAAAAGATGCTGATTTACTTTATGAATACGGAAAAAATTTAGGCATTGCTTATCAATTGAAAGATGATTATTTAGATGTTTTTGGTGAAAAAGATTTTGGAAAAATTCATGCAGGCGATATCATAGAAAACAAAAAAACCATACTTTATATAAAAGCATTTGAATTCGCAAAAGGTGAAGATTTAAAGGAATTGAATTTCTGGTATGGCATGCGTACAGAAAATATCGACAAAGTTTATGCTGTTGAAAATATTTTTAAAAAATTAGAGATCGATAAAAAAGTCATGGAACTCATCGAGGAATTCACACAAATCGCCATGGAAAATCTTAATCAAATCGATGTTTCTGCCGAAAAAAAATCTATTCTAAAAGACTTTGCAATATCATTGATAAATAGACAAATCTGATGCAATTTAGGACAGAATTAAATATTGAAGAATCCAATCATAAAATCAATCATACCCATAATATACTTGGGATTGGTTCTTGTTTTGTTGATTCTATAGGTGAAAAATTGGAAGAATCGAAATTCAAAGTTTTGAAAAATCCATTTGGAACGCTTTTTCATCCTTTAGCAATAGAAAATGCATTGGCGAGAATTTTATCTTTGACTTATTATACAAAAGATGAAATCTTTAAATACGGTGAACTTTATTTCAGTTGGGATCATCATAGTTCTTTCAATCAAATTTCAGTTGAACAAACACTTGAAAAAATAAATTATGAACTGGAATTTGCCAATCAATTCATTAGAAATACTGATGTCTTTTTATTGACTTTTGGTACAGCTTGGGTTTATAAAATTAAGGACACCGAGTTATATGTTGCAAATTGCCATAAAGTTCCAAATTCAAATTTCAACAAAATATTGTTGAATGATATACAATTAAAATCTGCTTTTAGAAATTGCTTTAATTTCCTATTGGACATCAATCCAAATGCTAAAATCATAACTACCATCAGCCCTGTAAGACATGCGAAAGATGGATTTGTTGAAAATAATTTGAGCAAGGCCAAACTCATCGCTAATTTACATGAAGTTCAATCGATTTATGACAATATCGAATACTTCCCGGCTTATGAATTGATGATGGATGATTTAAGAGATTATAGGTTTTACGAAAACGATTTGTTGCATCCCAACGAAATGGCGATTGAATATATTTGGGAAAAGTTTTCTCAAACTTATTTCACTCAAGAAACCGAAGAGAAAATTAAATTGACTCACAAAATCAAACAAGCATTGGCACATCGACCTCAAAACAAAAATACCATTGCTTACAAAGAATTTTTACATAAAACCAATCGACAAATTCACACCATCGAACATATCTTCCCCAAAGGAAGTTTTATTGAAGAAAAAGCACAATTGCAAAAACTCATGAATCATGCTGATTGATACACACACTCATCTTTATTCAGAACAATTTGACGAAGACCGAACTGCGATGATAAATCGCGCTATAGAAGTTGGCATTGAACAATTTTACATTCCTGCCATCGATTCGTCTTATACCGAAAGAATGTTCGATTTAGAGAAAAATTTCCCTAAAAATGTACACTTAATGATGGGATTGCATCCTACTTCTGTAAAAGCTGATACTTATGAAGAAGAGCTTCAATGGGTGAAACATTGGTTGGATAAAAGAGATTTTTGTGCTGTTGGTGAAATTGGAATTGATTTGTATTGGGATCAATCTACACTTAAAGAACAACAAATTGCTTTCAAAACACAAATTCATTGGGCCAAAGAAAAAAATCTACCTATCGTAATTCATAGTAGAAATAGTTTTGATGAAATTTTTGAAATTTTAGAAGAAGAAAAGGACGATCAACTCAGAGGAATTTTTCATTGTTTCACTGGAACCAAAGAACAAGCTGAAAGAGCGATTGGATTCAATATGAAATTAGGAATCGGAGGTGTAGTTACTTTTAAAAATGGTAAAATCGATCAGTTTTTACATGAAATTCCATTGGAAAATATAGTTTTGGAAACAGATTCACCTTATTTGGCACCTGTACCTTATCGAGGAAAAAGGAATGAATCATCTTATATGATCAAAGTTGTAGAGAGGTTGGCAGAAATTTACAATTTGAGTGAAAAAGAAATAGCTCAATCAACAACTCAGAACGCATTGTCTGTGTTTGCTAATTGAGCTACCAGCCATAAATCACCTCCTCTTATCTTACCAAATTAAATTTAGTATTGATCACTTCATTACCTTCATGATTTACGGCTTTCAAAATATAAACTCCTGGTTGCAAAGCTCCTCCTAAATTAACTTGAAACTCACCCACGGATTCAATATTTACTGTATTTGAATAAACCACTTTATTATGAATATTCCATACGGTTATATCGAGTTTTGCTCTTTCATTTGAATTTGAAACTATATTCAACTGACTTGTTTTTACAACTGTTGGATATAAACTATAATGTGATTTCAAATCAACTATTGCATCCAATTCAGCTTGTCTCAAGAAATAAGGACTTGACATATCATATACAGACAAATCATAATCCGATTTAAAACTTGCTTCTAAAGTTGAAAAATCCAAAGAATACAAAGCTTTGTGCAAAGAAGAGGTTCCAAGTAAAACACTTCCATCTTTATCCACAGCTGCTCCATTCACAGTGAACTTTTCTGGCAATCCTTTAATTGAACCCAAAAACTCAGCATTCATATTTCTAACATTGATTTTAAAAACATTTGCACTCGCTGTAATTGCATATAAATTTCCAAATGCATCTGCAATCAAATCTCCTCCATAAACCGAGGTTTCAACACCTGAAGCTTTCGCAAATTCCGCCAATTGTGGAATAGCTCCTAAATTCTGAACCGATCCATTCGGTGAAATTCTCAACAACTCTGAACCAATATTGTTCAATGAATACATATAGCCATCAGAGGCTGTGGTCATTCTCGCGTGAAATGTTGATTGATCCCTAACATTTAATTGTGAATTAGGAATATCGATCAAAACTCCATCTTTGCTCGATGAATTAACCATCACAACTTGCTTTCCGTGCATAGGTAAATAAAACAAATCTCCGTTGATAGACTCTGTCATCGCTGCTATATAGTTCCCGCAATTACAAACTTTAGTAACTTCAGTCTCCTTCGTTTCAAAATTGATTTTATCGGCTTTTGTCAACATAACATTCGATGAATTCAATCGCTCTGAATCAATTTTCCTAAAATCATTGAATTGAATTTTCCCTTTGGTTAAACCTGTCGCTACTACAATCTCTTGTGCGCCAACAAAGGTTCCTGCCAATAAAATTGAACTAAAAAATAAAATTTTTCTCATATGTGTTTTCTTTAAAGGTTTAATTGAAAAATTAATCCTAAAGTTAAGCAATTTTTCTCAAACAAAAAAAAATCAAAAATTCTCTAAATCAGTCATTTTGACATTGTTAACCCAAGAAAAACAATGCTTTTCTATAAAAATCAGACAAAAAGTCTTGAAAAATCAGTGATTTCAGCAAAGGAATAATACTTGATTCTCAATGTATTAAAGTTTATAAAAGTTTAACCTTAAAAATATTTTAATATGAGTTTGATCAAAAGAAATCAAGATTTATTTGGTGGTTTATTGGAAAATTTCTGGAACGATTCGGCTTTTATTCGCCCTGAATTCAAAGAATTTACGATTCCTGCAGTGAACATCAAAAACAATACCGATGCGTTTGAAATCGAAGTTGCTGCACCTGGACTCAACAAAGAGGATTTTGATATAGAAGTAAAAGATGATGTTTTGACGCTAAAAGTAAATAAATCTTCAGAAACTTCTGAACAAAACGATAATTTCACAAGAAAAGAATTCAATTATTTCAATTTCCAGAGAAGTTTCAATTTACCAAACAATCAAATCGACGCAGAAAAAGTACAAGCCAATTACAAAGACGGAATTTTATGCATAAAACTTCCGAAGCTTGTTGAACAAAAAGAAGCAGTAAAGAAAATTACTGTGGAGTAAATATCCAAATTATCAAATATTTACATCCAGCCTGATGAGTTTTCATCAGGTTTTTTTATTCTAATTAATTGAAGCAGGACCTTTATATTGAACAAAACAACTGATAAAAATACGATTGAATAAGCAATAATTTTCAACGTGTCCATTTCCTCTTTGAAATAAAATAACGCCAAACTAAAACTAATAACAGGATTCATATAAATAAATACTCCAGCCGTGGAAGAATTCAAACGATTCAACGAATAAACATTTAAATACATCGGAAGTATGGTAAAAAATGTCGCTATCAAAGCTACAATTCCATAAAAATAAAGTCCCTTCTCTGGTTCTGCTTGTTGAAAATTATACAAAGGCAATAACATAATTGTTCCGCAAACAATTTGAAAAGTCAAAGTGAAAAATCGATCCAATCGCTGATTGTTCTTCTGTAAAATCAAATAAATGGCATAAGAAAGTCCGATGATGAAACTATAAAATAAATCCATAAAATTCCCAAATGCCAAAATCAAACAGCTCAAAGCACTCAGAACAATGGCAGTCCACTGAATTTGACTCAATCGGTCTTTCAAAAATATATAAGCTAAAATCGTTGTAATTATAGGACAAAGCATATACGCCAGAGCAGTTGCATTTACACTGATGTTGTTCATTACATAAATGAACAAATACCAATTGATCGCTAAGAAAAATGAACTTAAAACATTGACGAGCAACAGATTTTTCTTTTCCTTTTTCGATAATCCTTTAAATAATTTTATATTATCAAAAGTTACTTTCCTTCTCATCAAAAAGCTCATAGAAAGTATGAGGACACTTGCGATAATCAACCTTGAAATGAGAATATCCAAAGAAGCATATTCGTCAATCGCTTTCAATGGTAAACTAAAAAGTCCATAAATCACAAAGGCAGCAATAACAGCTAAATAATATTTCAAGTTTAAAATTTAAAGATTAACAAAAAACCTTTGCAAATTTAGTTCAATAAAATTTCAATTAGCAAAATCAAATCGCACAGTGAATTATACATTTATCCTGAAAGATATCCTAACTCTAAAAGCAATTCGTTTCTATTTCTACAATTTATTTAATTATCGTAATTTTGGCAGTATTCAAACAAAATAGAAATGTCAGAAACTAAAGAGATCCAAGATTTCGATATAAAAAAAGACGTATATCAACCAAAAAATGCAATAAGAGTAGTAACTGCCGCATCTTTATTTGATGGGCATGATGTAGCCATCAATATTATGCGCCGAATGATTCAGAGAACAGGCGTAGAGGTAATACATTTGGGCCATGATAGAAGTGTGGAAGAAGTTGTACACACAGCGATTCAAGAAGATGCTCAAGCCATTGCGATGACTTCATATCAAGGAGGGCACAATGAGTATTTCAAATACATGTACGATTTGCTACAAGAAAAAGGAGCTTCTCACATCAAGATTTTTGGTGGTGGAGGTGGGGTAATTTTGCCTTCGGAAATCAAAGAATTGATGGATTATGGTATCTGTAGAATTTATTCGCCAGACGATGGTCGTGAGTTGGGCTTACAAGGGATGATCAATGATTTAGTAATGAGGTCAGATTTCCCAACGGGCGATAAATTAGAAAAAAACATGATTGATGCTTTGGAAGAAAAAGACAATCATCATATCGCTCAAACCATTTCAGCCTTTGAAAACAATATTGATCAATACCAAGAATTTTATCAAGAAGTCAAAGAAAGAGCCGAAAAAAGTCAAATTCCAATTTTGGGAATGACAGGAACTGGGGGTGCTGGAAAATCTTCTTTGGTCGATGAATTGGTGAGAAGATACTTATTGGATTTCCCAAATAAAACCATTGGAATTATCTCAGTTGACCCAACCAAACGTAAAACTGGTGGTGCATTGTTGGGCGATAGAATACGCATGAATTCTATCAATGATCCAAGAGTTTATATGCGATCAATGGCTACTCGACAAGAAAATTCATCCATTTCAAAACACATTGCTCCGGCATTGGATACTTTGAAAGCTGCTAAATTTGATTTGATCATATTGGAAACTTCAGGAATTGGTCAATCTGGTGCAGAAGTGATGGAATATGCAGATGTACCGATGTATGTGATGACGCCTGAATATGGAGCTGCTTCTCAATTGGAGAAAATCGATATGTTGGATTATGCAGAAATAGTTACCCTAAATAAATTTGATAAAAAAGGAGCCGAAGACGCGCTTAGAGATATCAAAAAACAATACCAAAGAAATCACGAAAGGTTCAACGAACCATTTGATGATATGCCAGTTTACCCAACTCGTGCTTCACAGTTCAACGATGCGGGTACAAATTCTCTGTACAAAGCATTGATGAATAAGTTGAATGAATTTACAAACGGTAATTTTGAATCTACTTTGGATTTTGACCGTGTGGCTAAAGAGCAATTGACTTCGGTAATTCCTCCGAGAAGAGTTAGGTATTTGTCTGAAATCGTAGAAACCAATCATGAATACGATCAATGGGCTGAAAAACAAGCTGCAATCGCTCAACAAGCTTATGCTTTAGAAGAAGCGTCAAAAATTTTAAAAGAAGAAAATAAAGATATCGATTTAGAAAGTTTAAAAAATTCTAAATTAGAACTTCTGTCTCCAGAGAATAAAGAGTTAATTCTAAATTGGGAAGAAAAGAAAAAGAAATATTCCGATGAAATTTATTCTTTCAAAGTAAGAGACAAAGAAATAAAAATCGAAACCCACACTAAATCACTTTCACACTTACAAATTCCAAAAGTAAGTTTACCTAAATACAAAGCATGGGGTGATATTTTACGTTGGAGTTTACAAGAAAATGTACCGGGTGAATTCCCTTACACAGCAGGAATTTATCCATTCAAAAGAACAGGTGAAGATCCTACCCGAATGTTTGCTGGTGAAGGTGGACCTGAACGAACCAATAGACGTTTTCATTATGTAAGTTTAGGAATGCCTGCCGCTCGACTATCAACAGCTTTTGATAGCGTAACACTTTATGGACAAGACCCCGCAGTTCGACCTGATATTTATGGGAAAATCGGTAACGCAGGTGTATCCATTGCAACTTTAGATGATGCAAAAAAGCTATATTCTGGCTTCGATCTTTGTGCACCTACGACTTCGGTGAGTATGACGATCAATGGTCCTGCGCCTATGTTGTTAGGATTCTTTATGAATGCTGCCATCGACCAACAATGTGAAAAATACATCAAAGAAAATGGATTAGAACATTTGGTGGAAGCTAAATTAAAAGAAAAGTTCGATGATAGAGGTTTAGAACGACCAAAATACAATGGTGAATTGCCTGAAGGGAATGATGGATTAGGTTTGATGTTGCTCGGTATTACAGGTGATGAAATTTTAGCTGCCGATGTTTATGCAGACATCAAAGCCAAAACTTTGGCAGCCGTTCGTGGAACAGTTCAGGCCGATATTCTAAAAGAAGATCAAGCACAAAACACTTGTATTTTCTCGACCGAATTTGCTCTTCGTTTGATGGGTGATGTACAAGAATATTTCATCGAAAATAAAGTAAGGAATTTCTATTCAGTATCCATTTCTGGTTACCACATAGCTGAAGCTGGTGCGAATCCAATTACACAATTGGCATTTACTTTGGCCAACGGATTTACTTATGTTGAGTATTATTTATCGAGAGGAATGGACATCAATGATTTTGCTCCTAACCTATCGTTCTTCTTCTCCAATGGAATTGATCCAGAATATGCTGTCATCGGAAGAGTAGCAAGAAAAATTTGGGCAAAAGCCATGAAACATAAATATGGCGCAAACGAACGTTCGCAAATGTTGAAATACCACATACAAACCTCAGGACGTTCATTGCACGCTCAAGAAATTGCTTTCAATGATATTAGAACAACTTTGCAAGCTTTATATGCAATTTACGACAACTGTAACTCACTGCATACCAACGCTTATGATGAAGCCATCACTACTCCAACAGAAGAATCTGTAAGAAGAGCAATGGCGATTCAGTTAATTATCAATAAAGAATTAGGTTTGGCTAAAAATGAAAACCCAATTCAAGGTTCGTTCATCATTGAAGAATTGACCGATTTGGTGGAAGAAGCTGTTTATGCAGAATTCGATAGAATTACCGACAGAGGAGGTGTTTTAGGTGCTATGGAAACCATGTATCAAAGAAGTAAAATCCAGGATGAAAGCATGTATTATGAACATCTAAAACATACAGGAGAATTCCCTATCATAGGTGTTAACACTTTCTTAGGTTCAGATGGTTCTCCTACCATTCAACCTGATGAGGTCATTCGTTCGACTGAAGAAGAAAAGCAATTCCAAATTGAAGCCGTTAAAAATTATCAAATCGCAAACAAAGAAAACTCTGAAAATAGTCTTCAGCTTTTACATAATGCAGCTTTGGATAACAAGAATTTATTTGAAGTTATTATGGAAGCTGTAAAAGTTAATTCTTTGGGTGAAATTACTAATTCATTGTTCAGAGTTGGAGGAAAATATAGAAGAAATATGTAAGAAATTTAATAGTATTAAATTTTTTCTAACACTAAGACGCTCATCGATTTTGAGCGTCTTTTTTATTGGATAAACTCACTAAATCCACATTAAATCAATGAAAAAGTTCTGATTTACTAATTAAATCAACCCTTACTGAAAATTAAAGCTTTTAAATTTTGTGTTCTGTGAATTTTTAGCGAATTTTATTATCTCATTAACTAAAACCTAAAAAATTGAAAACAAAACTCCCCATCTTACTAATGGTATTTTTCTTATACCTTAGTGCAAATGCGCAAACATCTATTTTTAAAATCGATAAAAATTGGACTTATAAAGAAAATGACGCCAGCAAATGGCATCCTGCAAAAGTTCCAGGGACAGTGCATGCCGATTTATATTCCAACGAATTCATCCCTCATCCTTACATTGGCAACAACGAATTGAGTTTACAATGGATCAGCGACAAAGTTTGGTTGTACCAAACGGAATTTAATTTAAGCAGAGAACAATTAAGACATAAAAATATAATTTTGAATTTCGATGGTTTGGATACTTACGCCAAAGTTTATCTGAATGATCAATTGATTTTAGAAACCAATAACGCCTTTCGTTCGTGGAAAAAAGACGTTCGTAAAATCTTAAAATCGAGCAACACACTTAGGGTTGAATTTACTCCTACCTCAAAAATTGAAGAGAGAAAGAAAAAACAAATTCCTTATCAACTTTCCGAGGAAGATAGAGTTTTCACAAGAAAAGCTCAGTTTCAATACGGTTGGGATTGGGCGCCAACTTTCAATACTTTTGGAATTTGGAGAGATGTTTATTTAGAATTTTGGAACAATAACAAAATTGAAGATTTATACATCAATCAAATCAATTTGGATGATAGTCTCGCAAAACTAAGTGCAGATTTTGAATTACTCAATCCATCAAAAGATTTACATCAAGCGAGAATATTGGTCAATGGAAGAGTTACAGCTACCCAAACAATTGACAAAGACAATTTAACTCAAAGCATTCCATTTCAAATTGAAAATCCAACTTTATGGTGGACGCATAACTTAGGAAATCCATATTTGTATGAATTCAGAGTTCAGTTGGTCAATAAAAACAACCAGGTTCTATCCGACAAAACCATTCAAAAAGGACTTAGAAACATAGAATTAATTACAGAAAAAGATGAATTTGGAGAAAGTTTTTATTTCAAATTAAATGGACAACCAATTTATATAAAAGGTGCCAATTATGTACCTCAAAACAGTTTTCAAAATTGGGTAGAAAAATCCGATTATGACAAACTGATAGACGATGTGGTAGAATCCAATATGAACATGCTCAGAGTTTGGGGTGGAGGAATTTATGAGGACAATTATTTTTATCAATTGTGCGATGAAAAAGGAATTTTGGTTTGGCAAGATTTTATGTTTTCGACCGCAATGTATCCTGGCGATAATTTATTTCTCGAAAATGTAAAACAAGAAGCGATTTACAATGTAAAACGCTTGAGAAATCATACTTCAATCGCTTTGTGGTGCGGAAATAATGAAATTTCAGAAGGCTGGCACAGAGGTGGTTGGCAGCACAATAAAACCACTGAGCAACGAACTGAAATTTGGGGAAATTATCAAAAGCTTTTCAATAATATTTTACCAAATGTTGTCAGTGAACTAAGCCACACAGCTTATTGGGAATCCTCACCGAAAATTGGAAGAGGCGACCAAAGATATCTGACTGAAGGAGATGCCCATGATTGGTGGATTTGGCGCGATGGACAACCATTTGAGGAACTCGAAAGAAAAACACCAAGATTTATGAGCGAATTTGGATTTCAATCTTATCCAACTTACAAAACCGTTCAATTTGTCAATAATGGTGCTTCCACATCAATTACTTCAAATTATTTCAAAACCCATCAAAAACATCTCAAAGGTTTTGAAACCATCAACACCTATATGTCGAGAGATTTTCCAATTCCAACCAACGAAGAGGATTATATTTATATAAGTCATCTCTTACAAGCTTATGGCATCGGCAAAGGAATTGAAGCACAAAGACGAAATAAACCTTACACCATGGGAAGTTTGTATTGGCAACTCAACGATTGTTGGCCAGCGGCTTCTTGGTCTGGAATCGATTATTTCGGTCATTGGAAAGCTCTTCAATACCAAGTCAGACATAGCTACGACGATATACTGATTTCTTTTGAAAGAAATTTAGACGATTTGAAAGTTTTTGTCATCAATGATTTGGCAAAAGATATTAGAGGTGAATTGAAAATAGAGGTTTTAACTTTCGATGGAAATAAAATTACAGAACTTAGTGAGAATTTCTTGAGCATTGCAAACAGTAGTACGATTGCTGCACAATTAAATTTATCTTCATTGAAAAACTTTGAACGTGAAATTCTGATCAAAGCGACTTTTAGCAATAGAGAATCGATTTTTTATTTTGTAAAACCGAAAGATTTACAATTGAAACAAGGACCGATTCAAGTTCAATTGAATCCTTTAAAAGATGGATATGAATTGAAACTTTTCTCAAATATTTTACAAAAAAATGTAATGTTATATACTGATGTTGAAGGAGAGTTTTCTGACAATTACTTTGATTTGTTGCCGAATAAAATTCATACCATACAATTCAAAAGCAATGCACCTAATTTCGAAAGAAGTCAATTGAAATTCAAAACATTGAATTCAATCGATAGACAAAATAATAGAAATTAAAGTTAGAAAATTGGATTAAAGATTTTTATTGGCCAACTGACCACAGGCAGCGTCTATATCTTTACCTCTACTTCTTCTAACGACAGCTACTATTCTGTTTCTTTCTAAAGCTTCGATATATGCATCAATCGATGAGCTATCGGCTTGTTTGAATTGATCATCTCCTATCGAATTGTATTCAATCAAATTCACTTTTGAAGGAACTTTTTTGCAGAATCGAACCAAAGCATCTATATCATTTTGAGTATCGTTTATACCTTTCCAAACGATGTATTCAAAAGTGATAATGCTTTTGGTTTTCTCATACCAATACTGTAAACTTTCCAACAAAGTTGTTAAGGGAAACCTTTCTGTAAAAGGCATAATTACGTTTCTTACTTCTTCTACAGCTGAATGAAGTGAAACTGCCAATTTGACTTTTAAATTCTCATCGGCAAGTTTTTCTATCATTTTAGGAATACCTGAAGTAGAAACTGTAATTCTTCTCGGAGACATCCCCAAACCATCGGGTGAGGTGATGATTTGAATCGATTTAACGACTTCATTGTAGTTCATCATCGGCTCGCCCATGCCCATATAAACGATATTGCTCAAGGGTCTATCGAAATATTCACGACTTTGTTTATCGATAACCACAACTTGATCAACGATTTCTGCAGCCGTTAAATTTCTCATTCTCTTCAGAGTTGCAGTCGCACAAAAAGTACAATTCAAACTACAACCTACTTGAGAAGAAACACAAGCGGTAGTTCTTGTAGGAGTTGGGATCAATACAGACTCAACCGTATTTCCATCGTGAAGTTTCACAGCATTTTTGATGGTTCCATCATCGCTTTTTTGCATTAAATCCACACGAATATTATCAATCGAAAACACCTGATCCAATTCACTTCTTAAATCCTTTGAGAGATTGGTCATATCTTCGAATTTATGGGCGTTTTTCTTCCAGAGCCATTCATAAATCTGTTTGGCTCTGAAAGATTTTTCACCCACCGAATTCAGATATTCTTCAATTTCTCGAAGATTCAGTTTTCGGATATCCTTTTTTGGTTTTGTCATGTGATCAAATTACGAAAAATTAATTTTCGTGATGATTTTGATTAAATAATTAGCATTGCGTCTCCATACGAATAGAAACTATACTTTTCTTTGATCGCTTCTTTGTAAGCTTTCATCAAAAATTCATGTCCTGCAAAAGCACTAACCATCATCATCAAAGTAGATTTAGGAGTATGGAAGTTTGTAATCATACAATTTGCAATTCCAAAATCATATGGAGGATGTATATATTTGTTGGTCCAACCATCAAAAGTAGTCAAACGATTATCAGAAGAAACTGCACTTTCAATCGCACGCATAGAAGTCGTACCAACTGCACAAACTCGCTTACCGTTGTCAAGTGCATTGTTTACAATATCTACAGTTTCTTGACCAATATACGCTTGCTCAGACTCCATTTTATGTTTGGTCAAATCCTCTACTTGTACTGGAGCAAAAGTTCCTAAACCAATGTGTAAAGTCAATTCAGCAAAATCAACACCTTTGATTTCCAATCTTTTCAAAAGATGTTTAGAAAAGTGAAGACCAGCCGTTGGAGCAGCAACTGCACCTTCATGCTTTGCATAAATAGTTTGGTAACGATCTTCATCTTCCGGCTCAACTGGTCGCTTGATATATTTTGGTAAAGGTGTTTCACCTAATTCATAAAGTTCTTTGCGAAACTCTTCATAAGATCCATCAAATAAAAATCTCAAAGTACGACCTCTTGAAGTAGTGTTGTCAACAACTTCAGCTACCAATCTACCGTCATCTCCAAAAAATAATTTGTTACCAATTCTAATTTTTCTTGCTGGATCCACTAAAACATCCCATAATCTGGTTTCTCTATCCAACTCTCTTAACAAAAACACTTCGATAGAAGCGCCTGTTTTTTCTTTGTGTCCATACAAACGAGCAGGGAAAACCTTGGTGTTGTTCATAATCATAACATCACCTTCATCGAAATAATCGATTAAATCTTTGAATTCTTTGTGCTCAATGGTCTCCTTAGCTCGGTCTAAAACCATTAGTCTTGCCTCATCTCTATACTCTGCGGGTCTTTCTGCTAATAGTTCTTCTGGAAGTTTAAAATTAAAATCGGAGGTTTTCATTTTCATTTTACAAATTTTGCCCAAATATACGATTTCGAGTACCCCTTTGTCAAGTTTATTTTGGTATTAATTAGTTAAAACATACCTATTTCAATACTATTTGATAATATTTATTTACTTTCAACAAAAATTAGTACACTTTTTGATTAAAAGTCGATATGAAAAAAATATTATTCTTTTTATTTCTAGGAATTTCCTTAAATATTTTTGCACAAGAAACTAAGGAACCAAAAGCAATTTCACTCGATGAACTAAAATCCATCATTGGACAAAATGATGATAAGTTATATGTGATAAACTTTTGGGCCACTTGGTGCAAACCTTGTATAGACGAATTGCCAGGATTTATGGCTGTTCATGAACAATACAAAGACAATCCAAATTTCAAAATGATATTGGTTTCTTTGGACCATAAGCGTCAATTGAACACAAAAGTTAAAAGGTTTATAGATAAAAATAATATTGAAGCTGAAGTTTTATTGTTGGATGAATCCAGACATGCAAGCGAATGGATGCCTGAAATTGAACAAACTTGGATGGGTGCAATTCCAGCAACTTTCATATATAAAAATGGTGAGAAATTATTTTTTAGACAATTTCAAATGACACAATATGAATTGGAAGATTTAGTGGATGACTTTTTATAATTAAATCATTGAACTATTTTCCTCAAATAATCGCCATAACCACTTTTACCGTATTTTTCAGCGGATTGCAACAATTGTTCTTCATCGATATAATTCAATCGATAAGCGATTTCTTCTATACAACTCACTTTAACACCTTGGCGTTTTTCGATGATTCTAACAAATTCTGTCGCTTGATGCAAAGAGTCAAAAGTTCCTGTATCCAACCAAGCAATTCCTCTTCCCATAACACCTACCTCCAATTCACCTAATTCCAAATACGCTTTGTTGACATCAGTAATTTCAAGTTCTCCTCTATCCGATGGTTTCAACTTCTTCGCAAAATCCACTACTCTATTATCATAAAAATACAATCCGGGAATAGCAAAATGAGATTTGGGTTGATCAGGTTTCTCTTCGATAGAAATCACTTTATTGTTCTCATCAAATTCAACCACACCATATCTTTCTGGATCAGAAACTTGATAAGCAAAAACACAAGCGCCATTTTTCAATTTTGCTTTTTGTTGTAACAACTGAGGCAAACCTGCACCATAAAATATATTATCGCCCAAAACCAAAGCTACATTATCATCACCAATAAATTCTTCTCCAATTATAAAAGCTTGAGCCAAACCTTCTGGTTTCGGTTGTACTTTATATTCAATTGAACAACCAATTTGACTTCCATCGCCCAATAATCTTTGGAAAGATTCAGAATCTTGCGGAGTTGTAATGATCAAAATTTCTCGAATTCCAGAAAGTAGTAAAATCGACAAAGGATAATAAATCATCGGTTTATCATAGACAGGCATCAATTGTTTACTGACTGAAATCGTCAGCGGATACAATCTCGTACCTGAACCTCCAGCAAGTATAATTCCTTTCATCTTAGCTGTATTGTTTTTCATAATATTTTTGATAATCACCTGAAGTCACATTTCTCAACCATTCTTTATTTTCCAAATACCAATCAATGGTTTTTGACAATCCTTCTTCAAAAGTTACACTTGGTTTCCAACCCAATTCTTTATTGATTTTCGTCGCATCTATGGCATATCGTAAATCATGACCAGGTCTATCTTTCACAAAAGTGATTAACTTTTCACTTTCTCCCTTTGGTTTATTTAACTTTTCATCCATTTGACGACAAAGTTCTTTCACCAAATCAATATTTTTCCATTCATTGAATCCACCCACATTATAACTTTCTCTATTTTCTCCTTCATGAAAAATTAAATCGATGGCAATTGCATGATCCACAACAAACAACCAATCTCTCGTATATTTTCCATCACCATAAATTGGCAAAGGTTCATTGTTCAAAACATTGTGAATGCAAAGAGGAATTAGTTTTTCAGGAAACTGATTTGGACCGTAATTATTTGAACAATTACTAATCACAATCGGCAAACCATAAGTATCCGCATAAGCTCTCACAAAATGATCTGAACTCGCTTTGGAAGCTGAGTAAGGGGAATGAGGATCATAAGAAGTTTCTTCAGTGAACAAACCTGTTTCACCCAAAGTTCCATAAACTTCATCGGTAGAAACATGTAAAAATCTTTTGTTGAAATAATTTTCACTCCAAATTTCCTTGGCTGCGTTCAATAAATTTACAGTACCCAAAACATTGGTCTTCACAAATTCCAAAGGTGAAGTAATCGATCGGTCAACATGAGATTCAGCGGCTAAATGTACAACTCCGTCTGGGCGATATTTTTTGAAAATATCTATGATTAAATCTTCATCAGTGATATCAACTTTGATGAATTGATAATTTGGA
>DEQC01000078.1:0-125 GCA_002359055.1 Flavobacteriales bacterium UBA3376
CACCAAAATTCTCCCGCACGCTTTGAAATTCCATAAACGGTAGTTGGAATCGCCAATGCATTTTGCTCAGTATTGTTTTTAGGTGTATCAGGTCCAAAAATAGCTATACTACTTGGCCAAAACAA
>DEQC01000078.1:153-413 GCA_002359055.1 Flavobacteriales bacterium UBA3376
AAAGAATTCATATTCAAATCCCATCCTTTTTTGGGAGCTTTTTCTGCAGTTGCAGAAAGCATAGCCGCTAGGTGATATACAACAGTAATCTTATGTTTTTCGATAATTTGAGCAATTAATTCATCGTTCATAACATCCAATTGCTCATAAAACGGATCGTTTATTTCTTCTTTAGGAAGTATATCGGTCGATAATACATTTTCGGTTCCATACATTTGTCTCAAAGCCAATGTCAGTTCAGAACCAATTTGTCCCATTGC
>DEQC01000078.1:455-9294 GCA_002359055.1 Flavobacteriales bacterium UBA3376
GTAACTAAGATTTTCTGTGTCATAAATTTCCATTCTCGTTAATTCGCAAATATAGTATTTATCCTAAAAGTAAAGAATGAAAAAAACTTCTTAAATTTGTGAGATTAAATTTATTGATAATAACTAAATACACTAAATATTTACAATCAAATGATGATGAAGAAATTTTTAATGCTAGGGTTTTCCCTATTAACAGTGGCTGGTTTTGCGCAGGAGAAATTCCAAGCCATAAATTTGGATTATATGGATACGGATGTAAGGCCACAGGATGATTTTTACAATTTCGTCAATGGAAATTGGATGAAGACCGCTGAAATTCCGTCGGATCGTGCTCGATGGGGAAGTTTCGATGAGTTAAGAGAAAACACAGATATGGTTACCTTAGGTATTTTGAAAGGTCTTTTAGGTAAAAATCATGTCAAAGGAAGTGACGAACAAAAAATCGATGATTTATACGAATCTTATATCGATTTCGATGCAAGAAATAAAACTGGTTTGGCACCGCTTGAAACTTATTTGAATAAAATTGACAATATCAAAAACATTAAAGATCTTCAAGCTTATTTAACTGAAGTTACACCTATTGGATTGAACTCTTTGTATGGCTTTTATGTTCATTCACACATGAAAAACAGTCAGCAAAACGCAGTTTATCTAACTTCTGCAAGGCTTGGTCTTGGAAAAGCATATTACCAAAAAGTTGATGAAGCAAATACCAACACTTTGGCTCAATATTCTGATTTCATCAATAAGATGTATGCTTATACCAATGATCGAACAAGAGATTTAAAAGGGCCGAGAATTGTTCAATTCGAAAAAGATATTGCTTCACATCTTTTGACTATTGAAGAACAAAGAGATTCAAGAAAAAGATTCAACCCATATGCGGTTAAAGATTTAAACAATTTATCTAAAAACATTGATTTAGTTAAATTCTTTAGTGATTTAGGAGTTAAAACAGATTCAGTAATTATTGGTGAACTTGATTATTTCAAAAATTTGGATAAAATCATCAATCAAGACAATTTACCTACCATCAAACAATATTTAAAATTCCATTTGGTGGATGGAATGAGTTCTTATTTGACCAAAGAATTGGATGAATTGAGTTTTGATTTTTATGGAAGACAACTAAGAGGTCAGCAAGAACAAAGAGATTTAGAGAAAAGAGGTTTGGAATTCATCAATGGAAGTGTTGGTGAACTTTTAGGAAAGTTATACGTTAAGGACAACTTCCCACCACAAGCCAAAGAAAGTGCTGAAGAAATGATCGATTACCTTTTCAAATCTTTTAGAGTTCACATCAACGATTTAGAGTGGATGAGCGCTGATACTAAAGTTAAAGCTTTAGAGAAATTAAATAAATTCTCTGTAAAAATTGGTTATCCTGACGAATGGAGAGATTATTCAGATTTAGAAATAATTTCTCACAAGGAAGATGCTGCACTTTTCAAAAATGTAATGAACATCAGAAAATGGAGATACAACTATATGTTTGATAAAATAGGTAAAGAAGTAGATCGTACTGAATGGGCAATGTCACCACAGACTGTAAACGCTTACTTCAGACCTTCAAATAACGAAATTGTTTTCCCTGCAGCGATTTTACAATATCCATTTTATGATTATAGAGCAGATGCTGCGGTAAACTTCGGAGGAATTGGTGCGGTTATCGGTCATGAAATCTCTCATGGATTTGACGACAGTGGTGCTTTGTATGATGGAGACGGAAACTTAATCGATTGGTGGACAGAAAGAGATTTTGAATTGTTTAACGAAGCAGGAAAAGCTTTGGCAGAACAATACAGCGCGTATGAGCCTGTACCTGGCAACTTCATCAATGGAGAATTTACTTTAGGAGAAAACATCGGAGATTTAGGAGGTGTAAGTGTAGCTTATGACGCATTGTTAATGTATTTGAAGGACAAAGGAAATCCTGGGAAAATCGATGGATTTACTCAAGAGCAAAGATTCTTTATTTCTTGGGCAACGATTTGGAGAACCAAATCAACTGAGGAAGCTTTGATCAATCAAATCAAAACTGACCCACATTCACCTGGCTATTACAGAGCATTTGGACCTATCATCAATGTTGATGGATTCCATGAGGCATTCGATGTAAAAGAAGGTGATAAGATGTACAAAGCACCAAAAGATAGAATCAAAATTTGGTAAGAATATCTCATAACATTATAACCAACGAAATATGTACCGTATGAATCAAGTAATACCAAAAATATTTCGTTGGTTATTTTTTAAAAAAGTAATTAGAATGACAACTACAGATGCTATAAAAAATTCAAATGCAACTTTGATAGATATTCGAGAAGCTTATGAACTTGAAACCAATGGAAGTATCGATCATGCTATCAACATTCCAATGAGTTCTATACCTGAAAAAATCGAAGAGTTGAAACAAATGCAAAAACCAATCGTTGTTTTTTGCGGAGGAGGCAATCGAGCCGCCTCGGTGATGACATTCTTAAAAGAAAACGGTATAGAAGACTGTTTCAATGGCGGAGGTTTTGAAGACGTCAAACAAATATTAAATTCATAAGAAATACATTAAACCTTGCCAACTTTGACAAGGTTTTTTTAATTAAAAAAAATGAACAAAAAAGAGAGGGTCCAATTCATAATGGACGAATTAGAAAAACTTTACCCAAAACCAGGCATACCTTTGGATCACACCGATCCATTTACTTTGTTAGTTGCTGTAATGCTTTCGGCACAAACAACTGATAAAAAAGTCAATGAGGTTACCCCTGAATTATTTGCAAGAGCAAACAATCCTAAGGCAATGAGTTTGTTGGAAGTCGATGAAATCAAAGAATACATCAAACAAATTGGACTTTCAAACACCAAAGCCAAAAACTTAAAAAAACTCTCTCAAATCATACATGAAAAACACAATGGAATTGTACCTCAGACTTTTGAGGAATTAGAAGCTTTGCCAGGAGTTGGGCACAAAACAGCTTCGGTAGTTTTGGCACAGGCATTTGACATTCCAACCTTTCCAGTCGATACGCACATTCACCGTTTGATGCATCGATGGAAGTTGAGCAATGGAAAATCGGTTGTACAAACTGAAAAAGACGCCAAAAGATTATTTCCAAGAGAACGTTGGAACAAAATTCACATTCAAATCATTTATTACGGAAGGGAATATTCACCGGCACGTGGTTGGGATTTGGAAAAAGATTTTATCACTAAAAAAATCCTGGAGGGATAAAGCCAATAAATTAAAATATATGATTTACGGCTAATTTTTACTAAATTTGCAAACAAGAATTTTTTGATGCTATGATAAATACTGTAATTACTGGTTCAGGACATTGCTTACCAGAAAAAATTGTAAAAAACACTGATTTCTTAGGTTATGAATTTTATGATGAAAATGGAGTTTTCATCGAAAAACCTGTGGAAGAAATTATCCAAAAATTTCAAGAAATTACAGAAATTGAAGAAAGGAGATATGCAGAAAAGCATCAGTTCACTTCTGATTTGGCTGTAATCGCTGCAGAAAAAGCGATCAAAGATGCTGGAATCGACAAAGAAGAATTGGACTATGTGATAGTTGCTAACAATTACGGAGACATCGACGGAGACCATAGGCAAGTTGACAATATGCCATCTATTGCTACACGTGTTAAGCATAAATTAGGAATTAAAAACAATCACTGTCGTCCCTACGATATGTTGTTTGGATGTCCAGGATGGAATGAAGGAGTGATTTTGGCTCATCATTTATTTCTTTCAGGAACTGCTAAAAAAGCTTTGGTAGTTGGAGCAGACACCTTGTCAAGAGCAGTTGATCCGCACGATAGAACTGCGATGATTTTTGCTGATGGAGCAGGTGCTGTTGTATTGGAAGCCATAGAATCTGATGAAAAAGTTGGAATCATCGCTTATGATACCATTTGTGACAGTACAGATGAGATGGATTATTTGACCAATAATGTTTCTTTAAAAGAAGATTATGAAGGTTCAAAAATAAACATCAAAATGCGTGGAAGAAAAGTTTATGAATACGCATTAAGAAAAGTTCCTGCTTTGTTGAAAAGATCGATTGACCGTGCAGGTTTAGACATCAAAGACATTCGTAAAGTATTATTGCATCAAGCAAATGCCAAAATGGACCACGCCATGGTTCAGCGTTTATTCAAATTATATGATATCAACGAAATTCCTGATGATATAGCTCCAATGACTGTACAGAAATTTGGAAATTCGTCAGTAGCGACAGTTCCAACCATGTACGATTTGATTGCTAAAAAGGAATTAGGGAATCACGAATTCAATCCAGGCGATTATATTGTATTTGGATCCGTTGGTGCAGGTATGAATATCAATGCCATCGTATATAAAATGCCCAAATAATTAATTCACAAAACGCTTAATTTCAATTAATTACAAATAAATTTCATATATTTTCATAAAATATGTGACTTTTTCAACATTTATGTGTCACAATAAATGAAGGTATATATTAGATGACGTTCAAAAAATCTATAGAAGAAATTAGTGATATTGAACTCATACAGGAAATTACCAAAACAAATAACACACATTTGTTTGGTGTCTTGTATGACCGTTATTCTAATATTGTTTACAATAAATGTTTGAGTTTTATAGGATCAAAAGAAGAAGCACAAGATTTAACTCATGACATTTTTGTGAAGCTATTTGTCAAATTAAAATCATTTAAGGGAGATTCTAAATTCTCAACTTGGTTATATACATTTGTGTATAATCATTGTATAAACTATCTACAAAGAGAAGTAAAAGGAAATAAGAACACTTTTTCGGTCGAGGATGAAATTAAAGACGAACCTATAGAAGAAATAAGTGATTCTGTTATATTTGAAATGAAAGCGCAAAAGTTAAAACAGTCTTTGAGCCTAATTCGCCCAGACGAACGTGCTTTTTTATTGCTAAAATATCAAGATGATCTTACTATAAAAGAGTTAGCTACATTATATGAAATTGGAGAAAGTGCTGTAAAAATGAGATTGAATCGTGCAAAAACTCATCTAATTAAAATTTATAACAGCTTGTAATATGGAAAATCCATTCAAAAATATAATCGATAACCATCAAGTACCTGAGATGCTTAGGGACAAAGTTATGGGTGACATCCGTTTGATCAAGCTAAGCTTAGATTTAGCTGATTTAGTCGCCATCAAGTACCCTTCATCCATCATTGACATTTTAGAAACTACAAAAAATAAAAATAATCAATCTGAAAACAATTAACTATGTTACAAAGCTTATACAACGATTTTTTAAATATACTTCCAAAGATTTTTTTAGGTATAGGATTTATCATTGCATCATTTATTTTTTACGTTTCCATCATTTGGTTAATTAAAAAGCTTTTAAAAGTATCGAATATCAGTAAATTGAATCGATTAATTAACGAAAATGAACTCTTTATCGACTCCAATATTAAGATCAATTTGAACGACATCATTTTATTTGTAGTGAAGTTTATTTTGATTTTAATCATTGCAATTATAGGTGCAGAATTCCTTGACTTAACAATTGTATCCGTTCAAATTGGTAAACTTTTAGAATACTTGCCTCAATTTTTTACAGGTGTAATTATTTTTGCTGCAGGAATTTATTTAGCATCCCAAGCAAAGAAATTGGTTTACAATTTATTAAAATCACTTGACTCAGGAGGAGCTAAATCCATTAGTACAGTATTGTTTTATTTGATTTTCATCTTTGTTTCCATCACTGCTTTGAATCAAATCGGAATTGAAACTGATATCATTTCAAACAACATTAGCTACATCATAGGAGCAGCACTTATCTCAGCTACAATTGCCATTGGTTTAGGATCGAGAGACATCGTTTATCGATTGATTTTAGGTTTTTATACCAAAAAGAATTTGCAAATAGGTATGAAAATTCAAATCGACGAAACCATTGGAGTCATAGAATCGATCGACAATATCTGTATGGTATTAAAAACTGAAAATGAAAAAATCGTTTTCCCTATTAAAAAAATTAACAACTCTGAAATTAAAATATTAAATCAATAAAACCAACTCAATCAATTTAACTCTCAATAAAAGCTGCTGGATTAACGCTAGCAGCTTTTTGTTAAAATATGTTAACGAATTTTAACATTTGTTAATTTTTTCACAAATATGCATTTCACATAGACCTAAAACAAGCTTTCTTAATTAGATTTGTTCAGCAAAAAAGTAAATCTTAAAGGGAAAGTTAGGGATGAAGGGAATCAATTTCTTCTTAATTGTTTTGGTATCAATTACAGCTACATCATGTGGCACTCTAATCTCAGCTGATCAAGCCAGATCAAACTATACCCCAATCGACCGCTCATTTTACGCACAAAGCAGAATCATCAACAAAACTTTATTGGCCGAAGAAAAGGCAACTGAAGTTAAAGCCGTCTCTCCTACTCGATCAAAAACAGCGATAGAAGAGTTGACTGATATTCACAAAATGGTAACCAATTCTTTTGTAACTCAAATCCTATCCGAGGCCGAATCTTATTTAGGTGTGCCTTATCGATATGGTGGAACCACCAGAAGTGGAATTGATTGTTCAGCATTTGTTCAAAGAGTTTTCGAAATATTCGACCATGAACTTCCAAGAGTATCAGCAGCTCAAGCCACTCAAGGAAGATTGGTTTCAGAAGACGAACTACGCGCAGGTGATTTGCTTTTCTTTGCTAATAGTCCAAGAAGTAGAATTTCTCATGTGGGAATTGTACACAACGTTTCTGACGATGGTGAAGTTGAATTCATTCACGCTTCCACCTCACAAGGAGTTACAGTTACTCCATTGAAAAATGCATATTGGGCAAAGAGATACAAATACGCTAAAAGAATAATTGATTGATCAACCAATTCATTCAAAACCTAAACTCACATAAATTTTAGGGAAACTTACTTCCACTCCAATATTTTGTCAATCTTTATAAAAGCCATAAATTTGCAAATTCTATGAAACGATTTGCACACATATCTTCTGAAATTACTCCACCATAGTGGTAATTGCTGCTTTGGCAAATTCCTGATTTTGACTATTAAGCCAAAGTATCAACACTAATATTTTAGTCTATTGCAAATCCATCTAACTTTTTCAATTAAAAAAATGAACAAATACACTCGTTTGTATCGTCAAAAAACCAAAAGAGAATATCAGAAAATCATAAATTTATTTGATAAATCCTCTGAAACCAGCGCAAAAACTGAAATTTTATCGGGAATTACTGTGGCATTCACATTGATTCCTGAAGCTGTAGCTTTTGCCATCTTGGCTGGACTTTCTCCTTTGACGGGACTATATGGAGCGATCGTTATGTGTTTTGTTACAGCGATTTTAGGAGGTCGTCCTGGGATGATTTCGGGAGCTGCTGGAGCAACTGCCATAGTGATCATTGCTTTGGTACAATCGCATGGATTTGAATATGTTTTAGCCACAGTTATATTGGCAGGAATTTTACAAATGATGGCTGGTGCAATGAGACTTGGAAAACTCATTCGATTGGTGCCTCATCCTGTGATATTTGGATTTGTCAATGGTTTAGCAATTATTATTTTCACTTCTCAAATCGATCAATTCAAAGATCCTTCAGGCAATTGGTTGACGGGAACAAGTTTATATATTTTATTGGCTTTAGTTGCATTGACTATTTTGATCATTTGGTTTTTACCGAAAATAACCAGAGCTTTTCCGGCTTCACTTGCAGCGATTATAGCTGTGTTTGCTGTTGCTTATATATTTAAAATTGATACAAAAACTGTATCGGACATCGCATCTATCAAAGGTGGTTTTCCGCCTTTTCACATACCGATGATCCCTTTGAACTATGAAACCCTTCAAGTGATTTTTCCTTATGCCATCATCTTTGCAGGTGTAGGATTGGTTGAAAGTTTATTGACTTTAAATATAGTCGATGAATTGACTGAAACCCGTGGCAATGGAAATCGAGAAGCACTTGCACAAGGAGCTGCTAACATTACTTCGGGATTTTTCTCAGGTATGGGAGGATGTGCGATGATTGGTCAAAGTTTAATCAACATCTCAAATGGTGCAAGAGCGAGATTATCGGGTATCGTAGCTGCGTTGATGCTATTGGTGTTTGTAATGTTTGGAAGCAATCTTATCGGACAAGTTCCCATGGCTGCATTGACAGGATTGATGATAATGGTTGCGATAGGAACTTTTGAATGGGCGAGTTTAAGAACTTTCAACAAATATCCTAAATCCGATATTTTGGTCATGGTTTTGGTTACTTTGGTCACAGTTTTTCTAAAAAACTTAGCTTTGGCTGTATTGATTGGAGTTATCATCGCTGCACTTGTTTTTGCTTGGGACAATGCCATTCGAATTAGAGCCAGAAAAAGAATCGATGAAAATGGTGTTAAACATTATGAAATCTATGGTCCATTGTTCTTTGCATCGACTACAGCTTTCAACGAAAAGTTTGATCCTGTGAACGATCCAGATGAAGTAATTGTGGACTTTGAAGAAAGTAGAGTGGTAGATATGTCTGCCATTGAAGCCTTGAATAAATTGACCGAACGCTATCATAAACACGGAAAAAAAATCTATTTGAAACATCTAAGTCCTGATTGTAGAAAATTGATCAAAAATGCTGAAAGTGTTATTATGGTCAACATCATTGAAGATCCCACTTATAATGTAATGAGAGATTAATTGGTTGAAATTAATGTATATTAAATAAATAAAACTATTTAAATTTCACTTTCAATATTTTGGGTAAATAAATACCGAGAGAAATTCCTCTCGCGATGACATAAATGATGAATGCAATCCAAAGTCCATTGTTGTTAAA
>DEQC01000078.1:9410-22663 GCA_002359055.1 Flavobacteriales bacterium UBA3376
CCATCCAATTGGAAAGCTACAAAAGAAAACATAATGTAAATTCCAGCAAAAAGTAAATGATCATTGGCTACGATTTGAACATTTGCATCTTGGGTCAATAATGGAACGAAATAAGGACCTAAAACAATTATTCCCAAACCTAAAAACAAAGCAGTAACACCGGCTATCACACTCGAATCTTTGAGTTGTCTTATAAATTCTTTTTTATTGTTTTGTCCAATTGCTCTTCCACTCAACATTTCAACCACATAAGCAAATCCATCCAAAAAGAAAGCTGACAAAGAAACAAATTGCAACAAAACATGGTTCGCTGCCAAAACCGTATCATCGATTTGCGCTCCTTTATCGGCAAACCACGCAAAACCCGCCAAAAGTGCAAAAGTTCGAATCATTATATCGGCATTCAACTTAAACATCGACAAGACCTTTAAACGATCGATGATTTCAGTCCATAATAGTTTTATTTGTTGAATTGGATTTTTAATTGCCAAACGATTCGCCAATAATAACCAAGCAAAAGTCAATGCTACATATTCAGCTATCACAGTCCCAAGAGCGATTCCTTTCACACCCATATAAAATCCTACGACAAACAAAATGTTCAAACCAATATTGACACCGTTCAATAATAACTGTACCCACAATAATTCTTTGGTTTTCCCTAAACCTATAAATCCGCCCAATAAAGCATAAGTCATCAAAGTTGCAGGCGCGCCCCAGATTCTGATGTAAAAGTAATCTTTTACCAATGCTATAATTTCATCGCTCGCACTCATCCAACCAACTGCCAGCTGAATAATTAATCCTTGCAATAAAATAAGTAAAGCACCAATTACTATTGCCAATAAAATCGATCGATACAAAATAGCAAGAACTTGTCGATCATCATTTGCGCCCCAAGCTTGAGATACAAACCCGGTAGTTCCCATTCTCAAAAATCCAAATCCCCAATAAACAAAACTAAAAACCAAAGTAGCCAAAGCAATTCCACCCAAATCAATAGCATCACCCGTTTGACCTATGGCAGCGGTATCAGCTAACCCCAACAAAGGCGCAGAAGCATTGGCCAAAATAATAGGAAAAGCCAAACGAATGATATTTTTATAGTTGGAAGGAAGGAAAACCATTGACTCAAAAAATTAAACCTCGCAAAGATAAGTATAGTTTGAGATGTAGAAGCTTTGCGGTTAGATGAGAATAAAAAAAAACTTTTTTGATCTTATTAATTAATTTAAATCAAATATTATCTAACAACAATTTCATCAATCAAACAACTTCTCCTCTATCCATTTTTCAGCCAATAAGTATGGGTTTTGATTCATGATTTCTTCGGAGCTGATGGGATTATCCTTATAAAGTTGCATGGTTTTTCTGATGACTTGCTCTTGTATATATTCTCGAATTCGCAATTGACTTTGCTCCAATCTGCGCTTTTCTAAATAACCATTGCTTTGAATTTGTTCAAAATATTTCTCAACCAATGCCCAACAGTCTTCCAAACCATCGCCTGTATAACCCGAACCTATCACCGTTTTTCGCTTCCACTGAGATGCTTTTGGAGGCAAGAAATATAAAGATTGAGCAAGAGTTACTTTTACATCTTTGGCTTTGTTCAATCCGAATTGATCGACTTTATTAATGAAAATCAAATCGGCCATTTCCATGATTCCTCTTTTGATTCCTTGCAACTCATCACCTGCACCTGGAATTTGCAAAAACAAAAACAAATCGGTCATATCATTGACCAAAGTTTCTGATTGGCCAACACCAACGGTTTCAATCAATATAACATCAAAACCAGCAGCTTCACACAACAACATAGCTTCGTAAGTTCGAGAAGCAATTCCACCTAAAAAACCACTGCTCGCCGAAGGTCTGATGTATGCATTTTCTTCTCTCGACAAATCCTCCATCCGGGTTTTGTCGCCCAGAATACTACCTTTCGAAAGTGTACTACTCGGATCTATCGCCAAAACCGCAACTTTAAACCCTTTATCGACCAACAACTTACCAAATCCTTCTATAAAAGTACTTTTTCCAACACCCGGCACACCTGTTATAGCTATTCGCTTCGACTTACCCGTCAAAGGCAAAAGTCTTTGGATCAAATCATGGGCTTGTTTCTGATGTTTTGACAAAGAACTTTCTGCCAAAGTGATGGCTTGACTCAAGGCAACTCGATTTCCATTTTTTATGCCTTCTTCCAATTGATTGATATCGCTACTCTTGGTTTTCATTCCAACAAAGATAATGGTTGAATTTGTAAATCTATTGGTCAATTAAGTACAATTCTTTAATTTCGTAGTTTATATGCAAAAACCCGATTTTTTAAAGCCCAAAGACAAAGTTGCAATCATAGCACCTTCTGGCCGTGTATTCGAAAAAGAACTTCAAGAAAATTTAGATTTTCTACATTCCTTAGATTTAGAAATTGTTCAAGGAAAACATTTGTACAAAACACATTACGATGCTTATCATTATGCAGGTACAATCCAAGAGCGTTTAAAAGATTTTCAATGGGCTTTGGATGATGAGGAAATAAAAGCAATTTGGATGGCAAGAGGCGGATATGGAGCAGTGCATCTTTTGGATTTAATTAATTGGGAAAAATTTAAACAAAAACCCAAATGGATCATCGGATATTCTGACATCACTGCCATTCATAACCACATCAACAATTGGGACATCGCAAGTTTACATGCAATCACGGTTAAACGTTTGAATTGCGAATATACTACTGAAAGTTTTTCGAGTTTTAGAAAAGCTTTATTTGGAGAAAATTTAGGATATACAATCGATCCACATCCACTGAATAGATTAGGAAATGTCAAAGGAAAATTAGTTGGAGGAAATTTATCTTTGATTTATAGTTTGATAGGTAGCCAATCGAGTATTCAAGCAGAAAACTCCATTTTATTCGTAGAAGATTGGAATGAAAACTGGTATCATCTGAATCGAATGCTGATGAATTTGAAACGTTCAGGTTTATTGCGTCAAATCAAAGGTTTGATTGTCGGTAGTTTCACTCAAATGGATGTAAAAAGTGAAAATCCTAATTTCTATGATAATTTTGATGAAGTTTCGAATCAATTAATTCGTAAATTTATAGATGAATTTGACTTTCCAGTTTGTTTTAAATTTCCCGCGGGCCATATAGGCGATAATCGGGCGTTGATATTCGGTCAAAATGTAGAATTAAGCATAACAAATACACAAGTCACTTTAGATTTTTAATTATGAACAAAGTTTATATCATCAATCACCCTCTGATTCAGTCAAAAATGACACAGATTCGAATGAAGGAAACACCTACCAAAATGTTCAAAGAATTGGTCAAGGAAATCACTTCGCTCATGTGCTATGAATTGACAAGGGAATTGGAAACGGAGGAATTTGAAATAGAAACACCAGTTTGCAAAACCATTGGTTACAAAACAAAAGGCGAAGATTTGGTTTTGATTCCTATTCTGAGGGCAGGTTTAGGAATGGTTGAAGGCATTCAAGATTTGATTCCAAATGCAAAAACTGGTCATATAGGAATTTATAGAGATCCGGAAACTTTGCTACCTGTGGAATATCTATGTAAACTTCCTCCAAAAATGGAAAACAGAGACATCATCATACTTGATCCTATGTTAGCCACTGGAGGTTCGGCCGAAAAAGCCATTGAAATTTTAAAGACTTACAATGTAAAATCGATTCGTTTGGCTTGTTTGGTGGGTTGTCCTGAAGGTGTTGAACTCGTTCATAAAAACCATCCTGATGTGTCGATTTATTTGGCTGCAATGGATGAAGGATTGAATGAACATGGTTATATAGTCCCAGGATTGGGTGACGCTGGAGATCGTTTGTTTGGAACTCAATAAAATGGCTAAACATTACACATTCGGAAAAGAAGCCGAAAAACAAGCGGCTAAATATCTGGAAAACAAAGGTTATGAAATTCTGGAGAGAAATTGGCGATTTCATAAATTAGAAATCGATTTGATTGCTCTGGATTCAAAAAGTGATGAAATTGTCATAGTTGAAGTAAAAGCCAGAATCGATCCAATGGTAGATCCAATGGATTCGATTACAAAAAAGAAAATGCGAAATTTAGTTACCGCAGCTGATCAATATTTGTTCGAGAATGACATTGAACAAGAATGTAGATTTGACATAATTATCATTGAAAAGAAAAAAGACAATTGGATCATCGAACATATAGACGATGCATTTTTTGCTACTGACTGATGTATGCAATTGATTTTTAATTAAAAAAGAAGATAATTCGAAAATTAATTCTAAATTAGTGATTATCAAATTAAATATATTATGAAAAAGTTGATTTTAACAAGCCTTATTATGCTTTTGGGCATATTCACCTACTCACAATCGGTTCTTGGGACTTGGAAAACTATAGACGATAAAACGGGCAAAGCCAAATCTCATGTAGAAATCACTCAATTGAGCGATGGAACTTTGAAGGGTGAAGTTGTGAAAATTCTAACTCCAGGAAGAGAAAATGCAAAGTGCGATGAATGCAAAGGAGCCAACAAAGGAAAACCTATCAAAGGAATGACCATCATTTGGGACATGAAAAAAAGCGGTGACGAATGGACCGGTGGATATATTTTGGACCCAAACAGTGGAAGTGAATACAAATGTAGAATCAGAGTGAAAGACGAAAACACTTTAGAATTGAGAGGATATGTAGGAATTTCATTGCTCGGAAGAAATCAAACATGGCATCGCGTTAAATAATTATTCAATATTTATTGACGAAAAATCTCTTTCAAAACCATTGGAAGAGATTTTTTTCTTTAATTTTGAAACTCAATTTTAAATTTCACCTAAAGATATTTCCAATGAAAAAACTAATCATCTTATCAATCCTCTCAATTTTTATGTTCAGTTGTACAGAAACCGACATATTAGATGAGTCAGGAGAAATGGAAATTACAGATTTCAATTTACCTGAGCTACCCGATGGTTATTTTTATGAAGCTTGGTTATTGGTCGATGGAAGTTATGTTTCTGTAGGGCGAATTAACAACGATTCGATTCAAAACAATTTTGCGAGAATGAGCAGAATTGATGCCAGTGATTTGAATTTAGCACAATCGATGGCAATGACCATAGAGAACAATAGTGGTGCTCCATCGAACTATGTTTTATTGGTAGGAAATTTCGAAGGAAATACAGTTGAACTCAAACCAAATATCACTGCACATAACGGTGTACAAACCTTGGCACAACAAATTTCAGGTGCTTTTACCGTACAAAATGCATCTGTTCCTTCAGAAGATGAGTCAATGTATGGTGTGAACGGAATTTGGTTTTTCAAAGGTGAAGAAAACAAAGAGCCAACTTTAAATTTAAAGTACGAAGGTTTGGATTATCAAGCTTGGACAGTTAAAAGGCTGAACAATACCGATTGGAATTTAAATATGGGAGTTATTCGAGCTGATACTTTGGCTGATACTTGGAGAAATTTCATTCCTTCGCCTTATACACCAAATATTCCGGCTTTCCCAGGTGAAGATTTCTTGCAACAACCAGGTGAAATCATTGCTTTTCCTGAAGGATTTTTCCCAGTGGACGTTAGAGGAAGCAAAGTGATCATCACTCCAATTTTCCAAAATTATAACAATTCGGAAATTCCTTTCCCTATACATTTGTTGCAAGCTGAAGTTCCAGAAAATGCTACAAAAGATCCTAATGTAACTTACGAATTGGAAATCAACACCAACTACAGTGCAAAAGCAACAAAGTTATAAACCGATTTCGGAAAATATTAAAATCAAACACTCACAACTTTTATAAAGAAATAAGAATACCTACCTTTGCACTTTAAAACCAGAAAGGGGTGCTTCCCAACGGAGGCTGAGATTATACCCATAGAACCTGGGCGGGTAATGCCGCTAAGGGAAGTTGAGAAAACTTTTCCCTTTACATTTATAAAATTTACAGTTACAAATCATCCGGAGGTTTGGCAATTGTTTGTTTAAATGTAATCGGATCTTTAGGGTAAATCCACCTTTCATTTAATTATTTAAAAAATATTTTAAAATGAAAAGTAGGATTTTTTTATGCGCTTTGATGAGCGGAATCTTCAGTTATGGACAAGAAATTGAAGACAATGACAGTACTTTTATCGAACTCAATGCAGTAGAAATCATTCAAAAACTTCCATTGAGTTCCGAGAGAATCACAAAAAAACAATTGGAACAAAAGAATTTAGGACCTGACATCCCTCAACTTCTACAAAATTCCACTTCAGTCGTGAACACCAGTGATGCCGGTGCTGGAATTGGTTATTCTTCCATAAGAATTCGTGGAGTTGACCAAGGCCACATCAACATTTCTATGAATGGCGTTTCTCTGAATGATGCAGAATCACAAAGAGTTTTTTGGGTCAATATGCCAGACTTGGCTTCTCAAGTGAGTTCGATCAGCATTCAAAGAGGAGTTGGAACTTCAGCTTCGGGTACAGGTACATTTGGAGCAAATATCCAAATTGAATCTGCTGAACCTTCAAGAGATTTATTTTTAGAATCAAATAATTCTTGGGGAAGTTTCGGCACTCAAAAATATTCTTTGAAAGTAGGTACAGGAGAATTTCTAAACAACAAACTCAGGGTTGATCTGAATGCATCTTTGATCAAATCTGATGGATATATCGATAGGGCTTTTAGCGATTTGTTCTCTTGGGGAATAAATGCTCAGTATGACATAAATGAGAGAAGTTCTATTCGATATTGGACGTTTTATGGAAAAGAAAAGACTTACCAAGCTTGGAATGGAATCGATCGTGAAACTATGAAAAACAACCGAACCTTTAATTCTGCAGGAGCAATTTATAATGACGCTGGTGAAATCATCGATTATTATGACAATGAAACCGACAATTATCGTCAACACCACAATCATTTGATTTGGGATCAAATCTACGGAAAAGGTTGGCAGTCCAACACAACACTGTATTATACACGAGGTAAAGGTTTTTATGATAACTATAGACAAAATGCGAGATTGAATCAATTCAAAATTAACTCAGATTTAGAACGAGCCGATTTGATTCGTCAAAAATGGTTGGATAATCATTCGTATGGATTAAATTTCAATTTAGAGAATCAAAGATTAGGTGATTGGAAAATATTTACTGGATTCGCTATTAATCAATACGAAAACAAACATTATGGTAAAGTAACTTGGGTGAAAGGAATTGAAAATCACGATCCGAATTGGGAATTTTATAGAAACAAATCCATCAAGAATGAAGTTTCTGCTTACGCAAAAGCTTTGTATCAAATCGATCAATTTGAATTGTTTGGAGATATTCAATACAGATATGTCAACTATGAAACTAAGGCTGATGAAAGTGGTATGAATGAATATGAAAACTTTTTCGCGTTTAAAGATGAGTTCAATTTTATCAATCCTAAAATTGGATTGAACTATAATTTGACAAACAGAGAAACTTTGTATTTTTTCTATGGATTGGCGCATAGAGAACCTATACGTTCGGATTATTTAGACAATGGTAAAAAATTAAATCCAGAGAAATTACATGATTTTGAATTAGGATTTAGAAGTTTAGGTAGGCTCACTTTGAATGCTAATTTATATTATATGTATTATTTGGATCAATTGGTGGCAACCGGTCAATTGAACGAAACTGGAAATTACATCCGAACCAATAGTGGAAAGAGTTATCGCACAGGAATTGAATTGAGTGCGGATTATGGACTAATTGAAAACAAGTTAAATCTTTTTGGAAATCTGACTTATAGCATCAATAAGAATTTAGATTACTCAGAAATTGCCTATGATGAAGATTGGAATGAGATTTTGCAAAACCATGGCGATACTGAAATTTCATTTTCACCGAATTGGATTGGAGTGGCAGGTCTTGAATATAGACCAGTTTCGAATTTACTTTTAAATATCAGCAACAAATATGTAGGCAGTCAATACATGACCAATACAGAGATAGAAGATTCGAAATTGGATGCTTATTTCTTGACTGATTTAGTGATTAGATACAGTCCAAATTGGTTCAATTTAAAGAATTTGAGTTTTTCATTGTTGATCAACAATTTATTTGATCAGGAATACGAAAGCAATGGGTTCTATTATGAAGGGCCTTATTATTATCCACAAGCCGGCATCAACATTTTAGGAGGTATTAGTTTTAGATTGTAACTTTTCATTCTTTAATTCGGGGCAGCTTTTATAGCTGCCTTTTTTTATTGCATTGATAGCAAAGCACTTAAAACAAAGGCGTCAAATTATTTGCAAAAATATTTTTGTATATAAAAAAGTGTTGTATATTTGCCGTCCAAATTTACCACTAAGAACTAAGAAATTTAGTCAAAAGGGTAAGTTGAAGTTGAGATGTTAAATGAAATTTTAGGTTGAAAATCGATTGTTTTTGAAAAATTAAAAAATTATTCAAAAATTGTTGCAAATTCAAAAATAAGTTTTAATTTTGCACTCGTTCTTTACAAATCATAGTATTTAAAGGAACTTTAAAAGATAGAAGAGAAAAATGGCAAATCATAAGTCAGCATTAAAAAGAATAAGACAGAACAAAGTTAGAAAAGATAGAAATCATTACTATCATAAATCTACACGTACTGCAATTAAAAAATTACGTGAAGAAACTGACAAGGCAGCAGCAGAGAAAATGTTTCCTGAAGTATCTTCTCAGATAGACAAATTAGTGAAGCGCAACATCATTCACAAGAATAAAGCGGCTAACACTAAGAGCAAATTGGCGAAACACGTAGCTTCATTAGCTTAACGATATAACAAGGCCCGTTCGTCTATCGGTTAGGACGCCAGATTTTCATTCTGGAAAGAGGGGTTCGATTCCCCTACGGGCTACCAAGCGAGAGTTTTATACTCTCGCTTTTTTTTGGCTCATATTTCAACAAACTTAACCTCCTCAACTCCAGTACTTTAATGCTAAAAATAGGGTTCAAATACCCGGTTCGGTAAACACTACCATCCCATGACAGTAGTCTACCGAACCCGACCTTTAATAATTCCCTCTTTTCCATTGTGGAAGCTTGTTCGAAGACATCGTGTATAGATCCAAGCCTCGAGAATTCATTGATGATTAATTCCCATGAGTTCTTTTCAGTTTGTTCTATTGTTGTTATTTCTGAGTCTAAACTTTTGATTTCCCTTTGAAGGCTACTCCTCCATCTAACGAATGTGTCATCATCCATTAGGCCTTTGAGGAATTTTTCTTCAAGGTTATAAAGCATTTCAGCTTTTATTGTTCGTTGTTTTTTTAAACCTCCCAGTCGCCCGAAATTATCTTTGATGTATTTTTTCACTTCCTTTTCTGTGACATCCTGCATAAATTCGATTTGCGAATCTGTAAAGGTTATTTCTTGCAAAATCATATCAAGCTTATCATGTGCTTTTGTGATGTTGTAGCTTTTTCTATGATTGCTACATTCGTAGTACCAATAGTATTTTGTTCGACCTTTTGAACGTGAACACGTCATCGGTTTGCCACATTTGCTACAAACAATTGCACTTTTTAAATAAGCTATGTCATTTTCGCCACTTTTCCTTTTTACCTGTGCATCTTCTTTGATTTGTTCCTGGACTTTTACAAAAGTTTCCTCATCTACTAATGGAAGATGATTCCCTTTCACGTAAGTCGCTCCATCTTTTCCAAAATTCGATTTAACGTAACCAGCATAAACTTTATTTTCAAGTATATTTCTGATACTTGAATTGCCCTTGAAGTTGTATCCAGCAGCTTTAAATTTACGCCTGATATCAGCATAGCTGTATCCTTGCAAAAACCATTGGAATGCATTTGATACTAAATGTGAATTTGTATCAAGCTTCAAAATTGGTTTACGTTTATCATCTCTTGAATTGATGTACCCGAACGGAGCTCTATATAAATAGTAACCCTCATTTACGGCCTTTTTCATTCCTTCAACTGTACGTTGACGGATTACAAGGCGTTCGTGATGACTATTCAATAAAGTAGTTGTTCTGATATGGAAGAACATTGGATGGTCTGGTGGAAGTGGTATTTGCTCTGAAATTGAAAGCAATTTAATATCATATTCTTGCTCGAGTTTCTCAATCATAATCAAAGCTTCGGAAAGGTTCCTGGAGAATCGGTCATATTTGTAAACAATAAGGTAATCAATAGATCCCTTATGTTCCTTCAAATACTTTTCAAGATTCCTCCATTCTTTTCTTTCGAAATTCTTTGCTGATTGTCCTTCGTCAATGAACATCTCAACCAATTTGTAGTTATTGCGATTGCAAAACTCAATGATTTGTTCATTTTGGAAAGGAATAGAAAACTGCGATTGATTCTCAAGTGAGATTCTAGAATATGATATTACTCTGTTCATGATGATAAAACTTTTTTAGAAACTATTTTATTAGCAATAAGTTTGCCCATTAAATTTAAGAATTTTTCTTCCTCTTCTGAAATTTTATTGTTTCTAATCTGTTTTTTAGGTTCTTTAGCATCTAAGTTCTTCATAACAATTTTCTATAAAAATTGGATTAACTCGCATTCGCTTCTTCTTGTTTATTGAAGAAAGAAGCATCTTTGCACCTTCCCAACCTAAAAACACACCCTCGTAAATTTCACCATCTACAAGTTCCAGTCGCACCCGAGAATTTTCCTCTACGAGTGATAGATCGTTTTGTTGTCTCTTTAAAAATTTTTTTTGTCCCATTTTTTTCCTGGTTTAAATAATTTAACAATTGGCCAAATGCCAAATATCAATGCGTTTAAAAAACCTTCCCAAACAACTTTGAAAAACTCAATCCATGGTCTCCAACTTTTTTCTGAAATGCTCACTACTATTGCATATATCAATGAAAAAAATACGATTAAAACTAAGCTTCCAAATGAAAATACGTAACGGAAAGGCAAAAGAAGCAATCCAATGATTGCCATAAATGACAATCTGATGATTGTCTTAACTGACTTTTTCATGGGCTAATTTTTCGATTAAAGAATTACTCTCTTTAACTAACTCAGCCTCTTCATTTGCAACTTCGAGTAACGCATTCATAATTTCATTATTATGAATCGCCCCACTTCGAACGCCGTAAACCAACCTCTTATTTGAATCTGTTGGTTCCATCTTTAATTTCTTCATTACCCGAGAACCATAGCTCTTTGGTAAGTACTTATCCAGTACATTTTTAAAATCTTTTTTCATTTTGCATGATTTTTGCTTATTTTGTAAGTAAATTGACATAATGTTTCACAAATGTATAAATATTGACACAAAAAACAAATCTTTTGTATAGGAATTGTTTCTTTTTGTCAAAATAAAAACTAATCAACTAAAAAAACATGGAAAAAATCGCAGATAAACTAAAACTATTTAGAAAACGTAAAGGGCTAAGTCAGGAGGAATTCGCTGATAAAATAGGCGTAACAAGGGCAACTATATCTAACGTACGATCGAACCGTCCACCTTCTCTTAGTTTAGTTATTAAAATATCGAAAGCATTTCCAGAAATCGATCTTAATTGGTTATTGAAAGATTATATACCAAGAGATGGTGAATGGGTCGTAAAAGAAAAACAAAGTGAATACATTACTTATTTAGAAAATACGTTGGAATCAATCAAACGAATTGCTCAAACGACTGATAAATCTAATAAGAACGACAAATAACCTCTATCTCTTCAATTAGGTCTTTTACTTTTCTATTTAAGCTTTCTATGATATGAAAATTATTAAAAATAAAAATTTTTGATTTTTTATTTAAATGGTGAAATTGTGAAGTTTTACCGACTATTGTAAAGTTGTGCTTTATATATCTTATATAAAAATATATGAATTTTTTCCAATATTTTTCGACCAGAACTGGAGTTTGCAATTGATCAACTGGTAATGTATAATTCCAATTATTCTTCAAACTATCAAATAAAACCAAAGAAGCTTTATCATCACTATCATCTATAATTTTAGCGGTTATATGTGGGCCATTTTCGCCACCAAACAAACCATTTTTCACTACTGGAAGAACATTGCAATTGATCAATACTTCTTTTGTATCCTCTTCAGCTTCGAGTTCAACGCCTGTTATTGTTTCATCGAGCGAAACGAATGTTTCAATTGATGGATAATCATCGTTTGGCGTTTCGTATTTCAACAAAAACGATCCTTTTTCTTCAAAAGTTCGTACTGGATAAAGTATTTCAAAGTTTCTCAAGTCAATTGCTTCATCATGCGTCAAATCATCCTCAATTCGATTCATCCAAATTTGTTTACCTGGTCTTAGATCAAAATCATAATTCTTCATTGTTTTGAAGATTTTGACAAAATCACCAAAAGTAATGTTAGGAAGTTGAGCAGCTAAATCGACTTTATTGAAATTAGCAACATGCGTTATCAAATCGCCATCATTGTCATAAACTTCCATTGGCACAATCAATCCCTCGAATATATCATTATATCCAGGCCACATAAGAGGCAGGAAAATGCCAATATATGTCAGTGTGATTTCCTCGCCTGGCTCGATGATCATTTCGAATTTATGCCCCCTTTTTTTTCGATAAATACTATAAATTACAGTTTCATTTAAAAGTAATCTAAAATTCATATTTTTTGCAAGCAACTCGCCAGTGATTCGGTATCGAGTGTTTGGTGCTAAAGTAAATTGCGTATGGTAATAACTCACAAGGTCATCATTTATATCTTCATCCAAATCAGCATATCCCATTGTTACTTCAATCGTTTCCGGTCTTTCATTGAAATATTCTATTTTTCTAATTGGCATTATAGCCTTTTTAAAATCTTCATCCTCTAAAACATCGCCGTGAAGCGTGTAACCTTCTTTTGTTATACCAGTACGCAAAATGTGCAAATAGTAGGGCATTGGATAAACAATATTATTGTTTGCTGCAACATTGAATTCGGTCGATTCTATATTTCGAAGAAATCCAGATCCTGGCGTTCTGAAATTATAAAAACCTCTAAAATGTTCTGCAAAATGCGGTGAATCTTTATAAAGTTCATGGCATTCAATCATCGGGAAATTATAATTCACTTGTGGCCACGTTTTGGTCACAACAGTTTCAGCATGATTTACCATATCTGGAACATCCACAATGCCCAAATCAAATGTGTTTATCGATTCGTTCCAACTTGGGAATAGTTCAATCCCATCTCGAATGACACCTTTTAAAGTTTGAGATCCTTCTTGAATTTCTAAGTATGCCGGAGTCAATTTACCGTCAGCTCTTTGCAAAATCCC
>DEQC01000029.1:0-15053 GCA_002359055.1 Flavobacteriales bacterium UBA3376
GACTTTTTAGGGGGCTAAAACACTACTAAGTTTTATTTTGATCGGATGTAACGAAGACGACGATACCAGCATGGTTGGAACAGCAAAAGTAGAATTGAGACTGACGGATGCTCCTGCGCAATATGAAGAAGTGAATATAGATGTTCAGAAGATTGTGTTTAAAATGAATGGCGATGATGATATTCATTTCCCGCTTGAAAATCCTGGGATTTATAATCTTTTGGAATTGAACAATGGAATTGATGTTTTGTTGGGCGAAACCGTTTTACCAGTTGGATCGATTTCTCAAATTCGTTTGATCTTAGGTGAAAACAACACCATCAAAGTTGATGGAGTGGTGCATCCATTACATACACCTTCTGCTCAACAAAGCGGACTTAAGGTAAATGTACATTATACTTTAGAGCCAGATATGGTTTATCAAATTTGGTTGGACTTTGATGCAGGAAAATCCATAGTGGAAAGAGGTAATGGAACTTATGGTCTAAAACCAGTGATTCGAGCTTTTACTGATTTGACCAATGGAATGATAGAAGGAATCGTTTTGCCTCAAGAGTCCTTGACAACTGTTTATGCCATTCAAAATACACAAGATACTATTGCAGTTGCAATTCCAAATCCAGACGGATATTTTAGATTTTCAGGTTTGGAAGAAGGAGTTTATGATTTGAACTTCAATCCAGCGAATCCTGTCTTCGAACCACTCGATATAAATGATGTGCAAGTTACATTTGGGACATCCAATAATCTGGAGACAATCCTAATGCAACTTCAAACTCAGTAATTTGTAGAAAGAAAAAAAGACTGATTAAAAATTAATCAGTCTTTTTTGTACCCGAGGCCGGAATCGAACCGGCACGTTATTGCTAACATTGGATTTTGAATCCAACGCGTCTACCAATTCCGCCACTCGGGCTAAATTGGACGGCAAATATAGAATGTTTTTATTTATAAATCCAAATTAAATTTCAATTTCTAATCCATCATAGGCAAGAAAAATATTTTCAGGCAGTTCGGACTGCACTTCTTCATGAAATCCTAACTCTACGCTAATGTGTGTAAAATAGGCTTTTTTAGGGTTTACTCGATGAACAATTTCTATGGCTTCCTGCAAAGTAAAATGTGAATGATGTTTTGGAGATTTTCTCAAAGCATTTAAAACCAATACATCTACATTCATAATTTTCTCTAAAGTTTCTTCAGGCAAATAACTCGCATCAGTGATGTAAGCAAATTTATCATCGATCAGATATCCATAAATTCCCAAATTGCCATGCATAACCTCTATGGGTTGAATTTTAAATCCCGCAAATTCAAAAGCCGTTTTATCTATGGTATGAACATCAAAAGTGGGAGAACCTGGATATTTATTTTCACCAAAAGCATATGCAAATCTATTTTTAATCTCTCGAATGGTATTTTCGTTGCCAAATAAATCCAATGGTTTTTGAGAAAAATGAATATAAGGTCTGGTTTCGTCCAGTCCGATTACGTGATCGTTGTGTTCGTGCGTGAAAATAATTCCTTCCAAGGTTTGAACATTGGCTCTCAACATTTGATACCTGAAATCAGGTCCGCAATCTATGTTTAGGTTTTTTCCGTTTTTTGACAATAAAACAGAAGATCTCAATCGTTTATCTTTTGGATCTTTAGAAAAATTGACAGGATGTTTGCTTGCAATTACTGGAATTCCCTGTGAAGTACCAGTTCCTAAAAACTGTATTTTAAGCATTGAAGTCGATATAATTTTGGTAAATTTACGCCTTTAAAATAAAATATGAAATATGGGTTTTGATAGGATCCTTTCACCCAAGCAAAAAGCTTTGGAGATTAATTTGAATTCGAGAATTTATGGAACTTTTGCTGAAATTGGTGCGGGTCAAGAAACCGTAAGGTTTTTTTATCGTGCAGGAGGTGCTTCTGGAACTTTGGCAAAAGCGATGAGCGCTTACGATAAAAATTTTTCGGATGCGATTTATGGTAAGGAGGAAGATGGACGTTATGTGACCGAAAAGCGTTTGAAAAAAATGTTGGACCATGAAATGGCTTTGATTGAAGAAAGATTGAACGATGAGCAGTACAAAGACAAACTCTTTTTTTCATATGCCAATACGGTAACGACCATAGATTTTACTAAAACTTCTAAAGGCCACGGATGGGTAGGTATTCGTTTTCAAACCGATAAAACGCAAAGTGAGTATAGCGAAATTATCATACACGTAAATTTCAAAGAAAATAGTGCTCAATTACAACAAGAAACTTTGGGAGTGTTGGGAGTGAATTTGATTCATTCAGCTTATTTTCATCACGACGACCCAAGGAAAATTTTGCGTTCGCTTTATGATTCTTTAGAAATGGATCAATTGGAAATCGATGCGATAAACTTTAGCGGTCCATGTTTTAAATATGTGGACAATCGATTGATGAGTCTTCAATTGGTGAAAAACCATATGACTGATGCGGTTATATTTGGTCCAAACGGAAAGAATTTCTTGCCATCAGATATTTTATACAAGAAAAATATTTTTGTGATGAGAGGAAGTTTCCGACCTGTGACCAATGTCAATATCGATATTTTAGAATCCAGTTTGGAGATGTTTATGGAGCGCGAAGGTGTGAACAAAGAAAATACTGAGGTTTTGTTCGAAATCACTTTGAGTAATTTGGCTGCTGAAGGCGAAATCGATGAGAGAGATTTTTTGGATAGAGCTGATATCATTGGAAATTTGGGATACAAAGTTTTGATTTCAGATTTCTTGGAATATTATAAATTGGTCGATTATTTCTCTGAATTCACTAAAGATACCAACCAAATTGGACTTGGAATGGGAGTGAATAGCTTGTTCAATATTTTTAATCCAAAATATTATGAACATCTCGCAGGTGGAACTATGGAAGCTTTTGGGAAATTGTTCAAGAAAAATGTCATCGTTTATTCGTATCCATACCTCGACAAAGAATCCAATGTTTTATTCACATCTGAGAATCTTGAAGTCAACGAAAAGGTTTCGGACTTGTACAAATTCTTCAAATCCAACCATAGAATCATAGATGTGAGAAATTATAAACCAGAACATGCCAACATTTACTCTTATAAAGTTCTGGAGCAAATCAACAATAATGAAGAAGGTTGGGAAGAATTTTTGCCTAAAGAAGTAACTGAATTGATCAAAGAAAGAGGTTTGTTTGGTTATCGATCGATGGCCGAAAAAGAACTCAAATAATTATAAAAAAAGACCACTCATTTCGAGTGGTCTTATTGTATGTTTCTTAATCCTCAGCTGACTCAACGGCCTCTTCATCTGCGCTATCTTCAATATTTTCAATAGCTTCTATAAGTGCTTGAACAGCTTCATCAGCATCATGAGTTTCATCAATTTCCTCAGAAGTTTGTTGAGCTCGGATTTCATTCAATTCTTTTTCTGCTTTTTCAACTTCTTTTGCAGCAGCATCGGCCTTTTTTCTGGCTTCTTCCAAAGCCTGTTCTGCTTCTTCAACCGTCGGAATTGGAGGAAGGTTGATTTCCTTTTGCTTCAATTTTTCCGTATTGTTGAAGTTGTATGAAATTCCTAAACCAAAAGTTTCTTTCAATTGCGTTCTTTTGATTTGATCTTCGTCGTAGAATAAATTGATAGTTGCTTGTGCTGAAATCAATTTGTTGATTTTCATGTCTATCACACCTTGGTAAGCGATATCCATGTTTTGAGGAGTTTTTAAATAGTTTGAGTAAATTCCTAAACGATTGTCAAAACTCACATTTTTCATCAAATTGAATTTGTATCTCGCTCCTAAAAAGGCACCGAATTCATAATAATATGAATCTCCATCGTTTTTCAAACCATAATTTCCTTGCTTTTGCAAACTTTCATTCAATACAAAAGTAAATTTCGATGTGAATGGATGTACGCTCAATTGTAAATTTTCAGAAGGTTTATAATCCACACCCACACCAAATGACCAATATCCAGGTGTCATGAAACTCGATATCTTTTTGTACTCTCCTGTCAATTCATCATAACTGTCATAATCAAATCCTTCGGTGAACTGCGTCTTGATATTGGTCGATGCAGCAAAGTAAAAATTCTTTTGAAATTCATAACCATAAGAAGACGTAAGATCAATCACGTCGTTTGACTTTCTGTAATCTTCTCCATCATTTTGAACAACTCCATACGCCAAATAAATCCTATTGTCCCAAATGTGTCTTCCTTTGGTCAAATTGAATTCATAGTCCAAATAAGCATTCAGCGCATAAGAATTTACACCTCCGGCCATCCAATTAGAAAATGCTGCTTGGTTGAATTGTAATGAGTTTTTTCCACTGATGAACCAACCTTGTAAACGATTGTTTACCGGTTTAGTTTTTACGTATTTTTGACTATATACTTTGAGATTTCCATCACCATCGACTTCTTGTGCAAATGTTTTTGAGAAGCCAAGAATGATCATTGCCAAACACACTTTCCTTATCATACTCCCTTTATTTTTGTTTTTTTATTGATTGCAAAATTATAAAATAAACAAAGCGCTTAAAAATTAAGCGTTAATTACTTTTACTTTATCTTCAATTGGTTTTCTACTTCCGTCAAATAATTCAGCTTTCAATTTACCCATATAGAAAATTCCATAACAACTTTCATTTTCTTCCAAATCTACAAATTCATGCATTTTAGCTATGGTCGAAGGACTGGACCAATACGATCCTATATTCATCGAAGTACACATCAACCACATGTTCTGAACAGCCATGGCAGTTGCAGCCAATTCTTCCCATTCAGGTACCAAACCAGACTTTTTCATGTTGATCAAAATGATTTTGTTAGAATTTAAACATTTGTCGATGATACCTTTCATCTTCCTTTCGCTTCGCTCTTCTTCTGGAGTTGCTTCTTTGTATTTTTCTAACATAAATTCTCCGAATCGATTCAAAGCATCTTTTTCCAAAACAATGAATCTCCACGGTTCCGTACGCCTATGGTTCGGTGCCCAATTGGCACTTTCTAAAATTAAATTTAATTCCTCTTGACTGATATTTTCTTGGCTGTACATCGGTGGAGTAACAGCTCTTCTTGATTTGATAATTTCGAATAAATCTTGTGACTTCATATAATTTATTTTTCGGCAAATTTACAATATTAATACCGCTATTTAGAATGATTCTTATAGCTAAAGGTTATGGGCAAATAGTTTCGATGTAAGTTTGGACTGATTTAATCAAAAAAATCTTGTGAATTCGATAATTCAAATTCACAAGATTGAGTATTGTTAACCAAAAATATAAATTCTATGATTGCATTCCGTTGAGATGGCTTAGAATTTTTGTTACGCTGTCTTCTGCATCTCCATACAACATATCCGTATTGGACTTATAAAACAAAGGATTTTCAACTCCAGCATAGCCCACCGCCATTGATCTTTTCATAACGATGACCTTTTCTGCGTCCCAAGCGCGAATGACAGGCATACCATAAATCGGACTGTTTTCATCGTCCAAAGCACCTGGATTGACAACATCATTTGCTCCAATGACAAAAACTAAATCCGTTTCAGAAAGTTCATCGTTGATTTCATCCATTTCAAAAACAATATCATAAGGAACATTGGCTTCTGCCAACAAAACATTCATATGCCCAGGCAATCTTCCCGCCACTGGGTGAATTGCAAAGTGAACTGTTTTGCCTTGTTTTTTAAGCAATGAAGTCAATTCTTGAATCGGATATTGAGCTTTTGCGACAGCCATTCCATACCCAGGAACAATCACTATGGATTTCGATTCTTTCAATAATTCAGCGACTTCTTCATGTTGAATCGAAGTTACCTCACCTTCGATTTCATTTGAACTCGCTCCGACTTTCGCATCACCAAATCCACCAAAAATAACCGACCAAAATGATCGATTCATCGCCTTACACATGATGATCGATAAAATAGCTCCTGAACTACCTACCAATGCACCAGTAACAATCAATAAATCATTGCCCAACATAAATCCAGCGGCGGCAGCAGCCCAACCTGAATACGAGTTGAGCATTGAAACAACCACAGGCATATCGGCTCCACCAATCGCCATTACCAACATCACACCTATAAAACAAGCGATAATTGTCATGACAATTAGATATATCAAACCACTCGTGTCAGGAGCTAATGTAAATAAAACACCAAATACAATGGATATTAAAACCAATACAATGTTGACTGTATGACGTCCTGTATATACCAAAGGTTTACTGCGGATTTTCCCATTCAATTTTCCCCAAGCAATGATGGATCCTGTAAATGTGATGGCTCCAATAAATACTCCGATATAAACTTCGACCAAATGTATGTTTCGTTCGACTTTCCCTAAACTCTGAATGTCTGGATCGAGATAGGAACCAAATCCTACCAAAACTGCAGCAAGTCCAACAAAACTATGTAAAATAGCAATCAACTGAGGCATAGCCGTCATCTCGACTCTCCTCGCCACTATAATTCCTATGACTGAAGCTATGGCAATTGCAGCTATGATATAAATATGCCCTTCGATATCTTTTCCAGCTATGGTAGCGAGAATTGCGATGATCATACCTATAATTCCAAAGAGAACTCCCCTCTTGGCTGATTCTTGTGAAGATAATCCACCTAAACTTAAGATGAATAAAATACCTGCAAATAAATAGGCTGCGGTTTGAATTTCTACTGTTATCATCGCTTACTTTTTAAACATTTTCAACATTCTATGGGTAACAAAAAATCCTCCGACGATATTGATACTCGCCACCAATACAGCAAAAAATGCAAGTATGGTTATAGGGTTCGAAAAGTCATTGGTCATTTGTAGAAGTCCACCGATGATTATAATTCCACTGATCGCATTGGTAACAGCCATCAATGGTGTATGCAAAGCATGTGTGACATTCCAAATCACTTGCCAGCCAACAAAAACTGACAATACGAATATGGAAAAATGTTGCATGAAATCACTTGGTGCAAATTGCCCAAGTACTAACAAGAAAATTCCTATCAAAGCCAACTGAATCAAAATTTTAGTGGTTCTCTTCTTCGATTCTTCCAATTCTTTTTGTTTAATTTCTTCTTCCGAAAGCTCAACTTTTTTGATAGGAGTATTTTTTTGAGGACTTACTGGTAGAGGTTTTGGCGGCCAAAATATTTCTCCATTGTAAGTGACCATTGCTCTCGAAATCACATCATCTTCTCTATCGATTTTGAAGTTTTCCGCTTTGCCCATATCGTCCAACAAATGACAAAGATTATTTCCATACAATTGTGAAGCTTGGGTTGGGAGTTGATCGAGTTTTCCTAAAATCGTAACTCCGTTGTCTGTTGTATAGATTTTACCATTTTTGGTCATCGTGCAATTTCCCCCTGTACTCGCTGCCAAATCGACTATCACTGAGCCAGGTTTCATTGCTTGCACATGTTCATCTAAAATTAATTTAGGAGCTTCACGACCTGGAATTTGAGCAGTAGTAATGATGATATCGACTTCTTTGGCTTGTTCTAAGAACAATTTCATCTCAGCTTCAATGAATTCCTTACTCATTTCTTTCGAATAACCAGATTCAGTCGATCCGTCTTCATCGATTTCGACCGTTAGGAATTCAGCGCCCATCGATTCTATTTGTTCAGCAACTTCTTTTCTCGTGTCGAAAGCTCTGACAATTGCACCTAAAGATTTCGCAGCGCCTATAGCAGCTAAACCTGCAACTCCAGCACCTATGACCAAAACTTTGGCAGGTTCGACTTTTCCTGCAGCAGTAATTTGCCCATTGAGAAATCGACCGAAATGATAACTCGCTTCAATGACTGATCGATAACCTGCAATATTTGCCATAGAAGAAAGGACATCCATCTTTTGAGCTCTTGAAATTCTTGGAATTGCATCCATCGCAATTGCATTGACTTTTTTATCGGCCAATTTTTTCAATAAATCCGGATTTTGAGCCGGCCATAAATAACTCAATAACACTAAACCTTCTTTCATTTGATCCACTTCCTCAAAGGTGGGAGGCTGAACCTTTAGAACGATGTCCGTTTGTGAGTAAATGTCTTCTGCGTGCAATAAAAGATTTGCGCCAGCTTCTTCATATTCTTTGTCCGAATATTGAGATCTTTGACCAGCACCTTTTTGAATGTAAACTTTAAATCCTTGTTTTAAAAGTCTGTTAACAGTTTTGGGGGTCGCGGCTACCCTTTGTTCGTCCGATGAGATTTCAATAGGTATTCCAACTTTCATATCGTTTAAGTTTGGTATCAATACTTTTGTTAAGTATTCATAGTGTTTAGGTTATGAATTTAATATAATTTGTTAAAAGATAAAATGATAAATGAATAAGTTCTCGAATAAGTGATGAAAATCATTAAAATGATTATTTTTACTTTTTAAACTTAAATATCATGGGAAGAATTTTAAAATCAACGGTTGAGAATAAAATAAAAGCAGGTTATGAATTCCGTTTTGGAGATTATATTTCTGAGGGATTTGAAATCTTTAAAAAAGAATGGGTCAACTTCTTTTTGTATGCAATAGTGAGTTCTATTTTATTAGGAATCGCATCCATTACTATCATCGGAGTAGCTTTTGTATTATTTCCAATCACATTGGGATTTGCAGTAGTAGCCGATAAAATTTCTGAAGGTGAATCCATACAATTCAGCGACTTCTTTGGAGCTTTTAAAAATATTGGACAACATTTTATCGTCGGTTTGATTTATTTCTTGGGTTATGCGATGATTATTGTTCCTTATGTATTGATAATTTTAGGTGCTTCTTCAGGCTTCATGGAAAACAGTCCTTTGTTTGGATTTTTCTTCGGTGGATATATGCTTTTGGTAATGTTTTTTGTTGTACTGTTATTTCTCATGCAAGTACTTTTGTTTTTCGCACCTTTTTTGATTCATTTTGGAGATTATACGGCAATTGACGCAATCAAAGCTTCAATCGGTTTAGCCAAACAAAATTTTTGGTGGTTATTATTATTTGTTTTTACCATTGGAATTCTTTCGAGTATTGGTCAATATGCATGCATTATAGGTGTTTTTGCAACTATGCCGATTGCTGCATTATCAGCTTATTCTTTGGTTAAAAAAGAATTGATGAAAGAAAATCATCATGAAATCGATGAAATAGGTAGTCATATTTAAAGTTTTATGCTGAAAGAAAATGAAATCTTTGAGAAAATGAATAGGCTCGGCAACGAGCGAAAACCGTTTGTTTTTATCATAGATTTTTTAAAACTAAATGGAATTGTTCTGCCTTTGAATGAATTGAATGATGAAATTCAATTTGAAATCAATGGAAAACAAGTCGCGTTCGATGGGAAAATTGATTTGACCAAATATCCAGTTCCATTAGAAATATATCGCTCACAATTTGAACAAGCACAAAGTGCATTTAAATCGGAAAATATCGATTTAATCAACCTCACTTGTGAAACGCCGATTGAAATTAATTTGAATTTGGATGAAATTTATAAATATTCAAACGCCAAATACAAACTTTTACTCAAGGATCAATTCGTTTGTTTTTCGCCTGAAACCTTTGTGAAAATTCAAGACGGAATGATTTGTTCTTATCCGATGAAAGGGACGATTGATGCGTCGATCGATGATGCAAAGCATTTGATTCTAAATCATCCGAAAGAAATTGGAGAACATCAATTGACAGTTGATTGGGTCAAAGATGAGTTGAGCAGAGTAGCAGAAAATGTGGAAGTGAAGAAATTCAGATACATAGATGAAATCAAAACTCACGACAAAACTTTATTGCAAGTGAGTTCCGAAGTTTGTGGGAAAATGCCATCGGATTTTCATTCGAATTTAGGGTCGATTTTTGATCAGCTTTTACCTGCGAGTTCAATTTGTGGTGCTCCCAAAGAAAAAGCTTTCGAATTGATAAAATCTGTGGAAAAATACGAAAGAGGTTTCTACACAGGAATCTTTGGAATTTATGATGGAAATGATGTTGATAGTGCTGTCTTGATAAGGTTTATCGAAAAGAAATCCGATCAATTGGTTTTTAAAAGCGGTGGTGGAATTACTGCGAAAAGTGATTTGAATAATGAGTATAATGAATTAATATCAAAAATTTATGTCCCGATTAATTGAAAGTATTTGCTTGATAGATGGTGAATTTAGGAATTTAGAATATCATCTGAGCCGAATGGAAATTTCGAGAGAGAAACTTTTTAATCTGAAGGAAGAAATTGATTTGAAAAAATTGATTGAAATTCCTCAAGAATACAAAAATGGAAAGTTTAAATGTAGAATTGTTTATGGTCAAGAAATAATATCTGTGGAATTTTTACCTTATCAAATGAAAACTATAAATTCTTTCAGATTGTACGAAGATAGTTCGATTGATTATCGATTCAAATTCGAGGAAAGAGGTTTTTTTGACGAAATTAAATCTAAGATTGAAGAAGAGGAAGTAATCATCACTCAAAACGGTCAGATTTGCGATACATCATTTACGAATTTGGTTTTTTATGATTCAGAAAATTGGATTACGCCGACTTCTTATCTTTTGAATGGAACGATGCGACAATTTTTATTGGATACCGATCAAATCATAGAAGACGAGATTTTTCCTAAAGATTTGAATCGATTTGTTTCGTTTAAATTGATCAATGCGATGATGAATTTAGAAGAAAGTCCAGAATTGTCTATTGATTTGATTCGTTAAAATAAGTTCCGTCCAATTTTTGTTGCAATTCTTCGATTAAAAATTCGATTGTTCTCGATTCGTTGGATGGAAATTCAAAAACATTCGAAGGTTGAATTTGAATTTTTCTGATGATTTGTAAACAAGTATTGGCTCGATTGATTTTTCCTTGATTGAAATAAGCCAAACCAGCTTTGGTAAATAGATTGAGGTTGAAATTTTTCAATTTCTCATCTGTAAGAAAAACATTGGTTTTCTCATTATCTTCAAGCAAAACTTCTAAATTTTCGGATGAAATCTGAAAATAAGTTTGAAGAAATTCATCCATTTGATTCAGAAACTTTTCGGTTTCCTTTTCATGATTAATTTTTAAAATTCGAGCAATCGATTCGACGATTTGCTCAATGATTTTCGATAGAAAGTCTTGTTTGAGCATAATTTAGTTCATTTGAATCATTGGTCAATCCAATTTATTGATCAATTTGTCGAAAACCTTATGCGGAGATTTATCTCTATAAAGGATTTTATGCACAGCTGCCAAAATTGGCGCTCTTACTTTGATGTTTTTCTTCAATTCGTACATGCTTTTTGTGGCATAATAACCTTCGGCAACCATACTCATATCCAAAATCGCAGATTTCACGGTATATCCTTTACCAATCATAGTTCCGAACATTCTGTTTCGAGAAAAATGCGAATATCCAGTCACTAATAAATCGCCCAAATAAGCCGATTCGGTCACATCTCTATCCATCGGATAAATGTATTGAGTGATTCGATTCATCTCACGAGTCGCATTGCTCATAAGTACAGCATGGAAATTATCGCCATATCCGAGTCCTCTTGCAATTCCTACTGCGATGGCGTAAATATTTTTCAAAACCGAGGCGTATTCCGCTCCAAAAACATCGGTTGAAACAGAAGTTTTGATAAAATGCTCACTCAATCCTTCGGCTACCATTTTTGCTTTTTCGACATCTTGTGATGCGATTGTCAAATAGGAAAGTCTTTCCATAGCAACTTCTTCTGCATGACAAGGTCCACCAATGATACCGAAGTTAGCATAGTCCATATCGAAATCTTCATGAAGATATTTACTCACGATTTTATAGTTGTTTGGAATAATTCCTTTGATTGCTGACACTATGAATTTATCGCCAAAAGGAACTTTAAGTGAACGCAAACATTCTTCTAAATGAATCGAAGGCACTGCAAGTACAATCCAATCGGAATTTTCAACCACTTGGTTGATGTCGGTGGTTAAATTGATTTTTTCTGTATCGAATTCAACTGCTCTCAAATAATTTGGGTTGTGTTTATGTTTGAGTATGAAATTTTTGATTTCCTCATTTCTCACCCACCAATCAATGGATTCGTGATTTTCACAAAGTAATTTAGCGAGGGCAGTTGCCCAACTTCCTCCTCCGATTAAACCTACTTTTGGTTTGGACATAACTGAATATATGTTTTGACAATAAGTGAACAAAATTACTAAAATTTAACAGAGTCTGATTTGATATTCAATAAAGATTGCGTTTTCACGTTAAAGAATAGACTGTCAAAAGATTTTTAGAAGTCAATAATAAAACGGATTTTTGCACCATTAAAGTCGAAAAAGATTGTATAAGAAACTCTTAAGTGAAACTGTAATTTACGGGATTGGCTCTATTTTACCAAGGTTGATAAACTTTGCGTTGATGCCGCTTTATGCTATGCAGATCGATGCTGCAGAATTCTCGAAGTTCGCTCAACTTTATTCTTTGGTAGCTTTTGTAAATATCGTTTTGACCTTTGGATTCGAAACGGCTTACTTTAGATTTTCAGCCGATAAGAGCATTTCTCATAAGGTTTTTCATACTTCTTTTTGGTTTGTTTTTGCGAATGCATTGACTTTTTTAGTCGGAATGTATTTGCTCAACATTCCACTTTCGAATTTTCTCAATTATGTTGAAACTCCTGAATATTTATTGTTTTTTGCTTGGATTGCTTTTTTTGATGCAATATGCATGGTGCCATTTGCTTATTTGAGGTTTGTCAATAAACCGATCAAATATTCAGCCATAAAAGTGTTTCAAGGTGTATTTCAAACCTTATTGATTTTGGCGTTTTTCTATCTCATACCTGTAGATTTCTTGAATTATGTAGGGATGAGTGAAAAAGTAACTTATCCATTTGTAGCCAATGTCATCGCTTCATTGTCTGGTGTTTTATTGTTATTTCCAATCATCAAGCAAGTTCGATTTTTCTTCGATTGGCAATTGTTCAAAAAAATGTTCAGGTATGGTTATCCAGTGATGTTGGCAGGTTTAGCCTTTGTGACCAATGAAAATTTAGACAAATTATTGCTTCGCGATATGATAGACGAGGCAGAGGCCGGAGCATATGCGGGTTGTTATAAATTGGCTTCATTGATGATTTTAATGGTAACGGCTTATCGATTAGGCGTAGAACCATTTTTCTTCAAAAAAGCAAGGGAGGTCGATGCCAAGCAAACGTATGCCGATGTGATGATGTATTTTGTGATATTTTGTGGATTAGCAGTTGTTGCTTTGTTAGGAAATTTATCTTGGATCAAAAAAATCATCATTCCGAATGAAGGCTATTGGGTAGCGATACAGATTGTTCCTATAATTGTGATTGCCAACTATTTCTTTGGGATTTATTATAATTTATCGACTTGGTACAAGGTCACTGACAAGACCTATGTAGGAACTATAGTTTCTTGGGTAGGAGCAGGTTTGACCATACTTTTGAATGTGGTGTTGATTCCGATCATCGGTTTTATAGCATCGGCTTGGGCGACTTTGATCGCTTATACTACGATGATGGTGATTTCATATTTTTGGGGTCAAAAAGCTTATAGAATTCCTTACAAATACAAAAAGATATTGATGTATATGAGTTTGAGTGTTGTTTTCGGGATTTTGGCATATAAGTTCTCAGAAGACAGTTTTATCATTGGGAATTTGTTCTTAATCTTTTATCTTGCCATCACAATCTTTGTTGAAAAAAAGAGTTTAAAATTAAAAGAAAACCATGAAAGTTAAAATTATTAATCGCTCCAAACATAAATTACCAGCTTATGAAACTCAACTATCGGCAGGTATGGATTTGAGAGCGAATTTAGAAGAATCTATCGTTCTTAAACCTTTGGAGCGCAAGTTAATTCCTACGGGATTGTTTCTTGCACTTCCTTCGGGTTATGAAGCGCAAATCAGACCGAGAAGCGGTTTGGCATTCAAACATGGATTAACTGTTTTGAATGCTCCTGGAACTATAGATGCCGATTATAGAGGAGAAATAGGAGTTGTTTTGGTGAATTTATCGAACGATACTTTTGAAATTGAAGATGGAGAAAGAATCGCTCAAATGGTCATTGCCAAACATGAAACGGTAGAATTGATAGAAGTAGAGACTTTGGATGAAACCGAAAGAGGTGCCGGTGGATTTGGAAGCACAGGAATTAACTAACTTATAAATAATACAAAATGAAAATAATCATACCAATGGCAGGCAGAGGCTCGAGATTGAGACCGCATACATTGACTGTACCTAAACCATTAATTCCTATCGGAGGAAAACCAATCGTTCAAAGGTTGGCAGAGGATATCACTAAACTTTCCGATGAGAAAGTAGAAGAAATTGCATTTATCATTGGTGATTTCGGTGAAGAAGTAGAACAACAACTTTTGAAAATAGCAGAAAAGTTAGGCGCCAAAGGAAGTATCTATAAACAAGACGAACCTTTGGGAACTGCACATGCGATTTGGATGGCGAAAGAATCACTTTCAGGTCCTGTGGTAGTTGCATTTGCCGATACTTTATTCAGAGCGGATTTCGATTTAGATACACAGTCCGACGGAGTAGTTTGGGTGAAAAAAGTAGAAGATCCGAGCGCATTTGGAGTAGTAAAATTGGACGACAAAGGAGTGATTCAAGATTTCGTTGAAAAACCGAAAGAATTCGTTTCTGATTTGGCGATTATTGGAATTTATTTCTTCAAAGATGGAGAAAATTTGAAAGATGAAATTCAACATTTGATTGAAAATGATATTCGTGGCAATGGCGGAGAATATCAGTTGACAGATGCTTTAGAAAATATGCGATCGAAATCTAAAATCTTTACCTTAGGTGAAGTGAGCGAATGGATGGATTGTGGAAATAAAGAAGTTACAGTAGAAACAAATTCCAAAATATTATCCTTCGAAAAGGAAGAATTCGAAAACATTCCAGCTTCAGCAAAAGTGAGTAACTCTTTGATTATCCCGCCGTGTTTCATTGGAGAAAATGTAGTAATTGAAAACTCCAAGATAGGACCGAATGTTTCATTGGGCGATGGTACAAAAGTTGTTAATAGTAATATCGATAATAGTTTGATCCAAGAAAA
>DEQC01000029.1:15183-17441 GCA_002359055.1 Flavobacteriales bacterium UBA3376
ATCATTAAAAAATATAGGACTTTTAGTTTTCATCTTGATCATTACTTCGTGTTCGACTTCGAGAAAAGTTGCGCATGGAGAGATGGTTGAGATGAAAACTTCAGCCTTGATCAACAATGTGCTGAAACAATCTCCACAATTTATTCATTTGACCATCAATTCAAGAGTCAATGCAAATATTGACAACAATAGTGTAGGTCTGAATGGAAAAATTTACATCAAAAATGGAGAACAAATTTGGGTGAATATTTCCAAATTCGGCATTACAGCAGCACGCGCCAACATTACACCCGAAGGTTTTCAAGCCTTTGAAAAATTAGGTCAAACTTATATTGATGGTGATTTTACTTATTTTAATCAATTGTTGAAAGTCGATTTTATCGATTACGAAAAACTACAAAATTTACTTTTAGGAAGAATTTTCGTCGAGTTAAACCCAAGAGAATTCAAGTCAGAAATCATTGACCAAGAATACGTTTTGAGTTATATCGACAATGAAAAGCTCAAAAGAAGAGCAGAAGAAGGCAAGTACATTCAAACATTTTTTTTCGACCATGAATTCAAATTAAAGAAAGCATTGTTGAAAGATCCAAAATCGAATGTGGAGTTATTGGTCGAATATGCAGAGTGGACGACTGTTGGACCACAAAATTTCCCTAAGAGTGTTAAAGTTTTGGTAAAAGATAAAAAAACTCAAGAAGTACATTTGGAATATAATAATTTTACATTCGAAGAAAGTTCAACACCTTTCTCAATACCATCATCTTATCAACCCAATAAATTATTGAAATAATAATGAGAAAGCAGCTTATTTTCGCATTTATAATGGTCATATTGGGCGGTTTTGTGTATTCACAAATTACCGAAGAGGAGCTTAAAGTTCAGAAAGAAAGACTTCAACAACAAAACACAGCTTTGAAGAAGGAAATTGCTGAATTGAACAAAGATTTACAGCGAAACCAAACTGAATCCAAAACTTCATTACTTTATATCAAAAACCTTGATGATAAAATCAGCAAACAAAATAGTTTGGTCAGTGGTTTGAGTCGAGAAAAGAGATACATCGAAGATGAAATTTATTTGAAGCAATTAGAAATCAACAAGCTGAACAGAGAGTTGGTAGAATTGCGGAAAGAATATAAAGACATTTTAGTCAAAGCTTATAAAAACAAATCCGTAGAAAATAAACTATTGTTTGTTTTGTCGGCAAAAAACTTAAAAGAAGCCTTTCATCGGGTGAAATATTTACAGAGATATTCTGAGTATCAATTAGGAAAAGCCGATGAAATCGTAGCCAAGACAGAGAAAATTAAACAAGAAAAAGAAGCTCAAGAACGCGCCAAACAAGAGAAGGAAGCTGTATTGGCACAGCAATCTGTGGTGAAAGATGATTTGGAAAACGAGAAAAAGGCCAAACAAAGAGCGGTTGACGAATACAAGAAAAATGCGGGTGAGTTGACTCAACAAATCGCATCCAAACAACAAGAGCAAAAAACCATAGATTCTGAAATCAATCGCATCATTGAAGAAGAAATTCGTTTGGCTCGAATCAGAGCAGAAAACGATAGAAAAGCTTGGGATGCAGCGGCAAAAACCAATACGATTGCGTCTTTTCAAGCTTATCTGAACGAATGGCCGAGTGGAGATTATGCTGAATCAGCGAGAAAGAACATCAGTCAATTGGAGGCAGACAACAGAGGTTGGCAGTTTGCGAGAAGTACACATACAAAAGCAGCTTATGAAACTTATTTGAGAAGTTTCCCAGAAGGACAATTTGCATCGACTGCGAAGTTGGAAATCACCAAATTTGAAGAAGCAGAGGAATTGGCTCGATTGGAAAGAGAAAGAGCTGAAAGAGAAAGATTGGAAGCAGAAGCAGCCAATAAGCCTGTTGAAAATATAGTGGTAAAAGAAGTTGAAAAACCAAAACCTATAGAAAATCCAGTTCCAGATACACCAAAAGCACCGAAATATGCCGAAAGAAGTGGAGCAACAGAATTGTCAGCCGATTTTGTCAGCAATCGCGGAAAGTTGCCATGGCCGGTCGATAGAGGACAAATCGTAGGTAAATTCGGAATTGGCCAACATCCAGTTTTGAAAATTGAAGTCAATAATGACGGAGTCGATATAGCGACGAATAGAGGGACGAATGCCAAAGCGATTTTCGATGGAGAAGTGACGCAAGTCATCTCGATTCCAGGAGGAAATAGAACGGTTTTGTTGAGACATGGAACTTATTTTACCGTTTATAGCAATCT
>DEQC01000105.1:0-16597 GCA_002359055.1 Flavobacteriales bacterium UBA3376
GTAGGTCGCCGCCAGTCTTTATAGAATCCTCTATCTTAATTGATAGAGGATTTTTTTTTTGGCTTTATTGAAAGAACTTATTCAATATTCTTCAAATGCTAATCAAATTTATTAGCATACATGATTTTTCTTTATAGGAACTTTTCATATTTATTCACATCAATCCTCATCTTCTTTCAGCATTTAATTTCTTATTTTTACTTCAAAATTTTAACGATATTTTATATATAAATAAAATGGATTTGTATTAATTGTTGCATGTTTATTGCAGTTGCTATATTTGCAAAAAAATATTTTTAATTGTCTAATTAGAAGATATTAAACTCAGAAATCAACATCATTTGTATATAATTTTCAACATATGGTGTTATAACATTTAATTATGGAAAATCTAAGGTTATTGTTTTCTGAGATCGTATCTTTGCTTTAGAATAAATCTAAATAAAATGATTCAAGTTTCAGAGAGTGCTAAGGAAAAAGTTATTTCTTTAATGAGAGAAGAGGGAACTGATTTAGAAGCAAGTTTTGTTAGGGTTGGAGTTGAAAGTGGTGGTTGTTCTGGTTTGTCTTATAAGTTGAGCTTTGACAAAGAAAAGAAAGAGGATGACCGTGTTTTTGAGGACAATGGTGTTAGAATAGTAGTGGACAAAAGGTCTTTTTTATATTTGGTTGGTACTGTTTTAGAATATTCAGGTGGTCTAAATGGAAAAGGTTTTGTTTTTAACAATCCTAATGCTAACCGTACTTGTGGATGTGGAGAAAGTTTCGCTGTATAATTTCTAAAGTTTAAAGTTGAGTTATTTGAAATACATATTTGTCTTTCTAACTGTTGGTTTGTTTGCACAGTCAAAATTAGACGAAAGTCAATTGAAAGTTTTTCAACCCACTGAAAAATCTAAAGTATTCAACAAAGTTTATACTCAGAACTTTTTCTTTGGAAATTTTGGGGTGAAACAATTGATAGGCGCTGTGCCTATCAACAATGATAATGTGAAAAAGATTGAGATTGTCGCAGAAACATCTTCATTAAATAATCAACCTGTCATGGAATTGCATTATAACTCATCAGGTGATTTGATTCAAATGAAAGTTATGCAAGCTTTCTTTGGAAAGGAGATGTTGGTCGATTATCAATACAAAGATGGTTATTTAGTGGAAGAAAAGTTGACCCAATCAAACGAAGTTACAGTCAATCGATTTTATTATACAGATGACAAAATGATCATTGAAAACAGTAAGGGTATTTTAGATGTTTATACTTTGGAGGGTGAGGTTCTATTGAAAAATAGTTATATTGATGGTGAATTAATTTTGAGTGATCGTATGGTCAGAAATTGTAGATTGACCAATTACCAAAGAAAACCTATCAATAAAATTTGTTATAATAATTTGAATTTAAAGCTTCCATTGATCATCGAAAAATACACCAATAACGAAAATGAAGCAGGGCGATTGGTACTTCAAGTCGATGAAGTTCTATCCATTGATCAAAGTTCAGATTTAGAATACGACATTAAAGTCAGCGGACAATCGAGATATAAATTAAAATTAAATCAGGATTCGAGTTTAGCTGAATTCGCTTATTTAGGAAATAAGGAAGATAAAACGAAACCTGTTAAATATAAGTTTAACTACATATATAAAGAATAATGAGCAAAACTAAATATACAGAAGACGATTTAAGGGAAGAATTGTCGAGTGGTAAGGAGTATGAATTCGGTTTTACAACTGATATCGAATATGAGGATTTCCCGACCGGTTTAAATGAAGACATCATACGTATGATATCGAAAAGAAAAGAGGAGCCAGAGTGGATGACTGAATGGAGATTAGATGCATATAGGCAATGGTTGACCATGGAAGAACCTGAATGGGCCAATATCAAATATAAAAAACCGGAGTTCAATGCGATTCAATATTTCGCAGCACCCAAACAAAAACCAGAATTACAAAGTTTGGATGAAGTTGATCCAGAATTATTAGAAACTTTTAGAAAACTGGGAATTTCTGTTGAAGAGCAAAAGCGTTTAACTGGTGTTGCGATGGATGTGGTAGTTGATAGTGTTTCAGTTACAACAACTTTCAAAGAAACTTTGGCTGAAAAAGGAATTATCTTTATGCCAATCAGTGAAGCTATCCAAAAGCATCCTGATTTAGTACGAAAATACATAGGTACAGTTGTTCCTAAAACAGATAACTTTTATGCAGCTCTAAATTCGGCTGTATTTACTGATGGTTCATTTTGTTACATCCCAAAAGGAGTGAAATGTCCGATGGAATTATCAACTTATTTCAGAATCAATAAAGCAGGTACGGGTCAATTTGAAAGAACTTTAGTCGTTGCTGACGAAGGTTCTTATGTGTCTTATTTGGAAGGTTGTACCGCACCAATGCGTGATGAGAACCAATTGCATGCCGCTGTAGTTGAGTTGATAGCTTTAGAAGATGCAGAAATCAAATATTCAACCGTTCAAAACTGGTATCCAGGAGATTCTGAAGGTAAAGGGGGAGTATTTAACTTCGTTACCAAAAGAGGAGTAGCAGAGAAAAATGCGAAAATCTCTTGGACACAAGTTGAAACTGGTTCTGCTATTACCTGGAAATATCCAAGTTGTATTTTGAAAGGTGACAATTCAATTGGAGAATTTTATTCAGTTGCTGTTACAAACAATCATCAGCAAGCCGATACTGGTACCAAAATGATTCACATTGGTAAAAACACCAAATCAACCATTATTTCCAAAGGTATTTCTGCAGGTCAATCACATAACAGTTATAGAGGTTTAGTGAAAATTGGTCCGAGAGCAGAAGGTGCAAGAAACTTCTCTGAGTGTGATTCAATGTTGATGGGTAATAAGTGTGGTGCACATACTTTTCCGTATATCGATGTGAAAAACAGCACTGCTCAGGTAGAACATGAAGCCACCACTTCTAAAATCGGTGAAGATCAATTGTTCTATTGTAACCAAAGAGGAATTGATACCGAAAAGGCGATTGCGCTTATAGTGAACGGATTCAGCCGTGAAGTTTTGGATAAATTGCCAATGGAATTCGCAGTTGAAGCAAAAAAACTATTAGAAATTTCACTTGAAGGTTCTGTAGGATAAAATGATTAATTAAAGAATACATAAAACCACTGAGATTAAATGAATCAATTATGAGAATTTAATCGATTTTAAATAAAATGACAATGTTAAAAATAGAAAATTTACACGCCAAAATAGAAGACGGAACTGAAATATTAAAAGGTCTTAATCTTGAGATCAAACCAGGTGAAGTTCACGCAATTATGGGACCTAACGGTTCTGGTAAATCAACTTTAGCATCAGTTATTGCTGGTAAAGAAGATTATGAAGTTACTGAAGGAGATATTTTATTTGAGAATGAAGATTTGATGGAATTAGGACCAGATGAGCGTGCACACAAAGGTGTTTTTTTGTCTTTCCAATATCCAATCGAAATTCCTGGAATTACAGTTACAAACTTCATTAGAACAGCAATTAACGAAACGCGTAAAGCCAATGGATTAGAAGATATGAAAGGAGCTGAAATGTTGAAGTTAATCAGAGAAAATGCTGATAAATTAGACATTAAAAAAGACTTCCTTTCTCGCTCGTTGAACGAAGGTTTCTCAGGTGGAGAAAAGAAAAGAAACGAGATTTTCCAAATGTTGATGCTCAATCCTAAATTGGCAATTTTAGACGAAACTGACTCAGGGTTGGATATCGATGCATTAAAAGTAGTTGCTGATGGTGTAAATGCCTTTAAAAATGAAGGAAATGCAGTCTTGCTAATTACTCACTATCAACGCTTGTTGGACTATATAGTACCAGATTTCGTACATGTTTTAAGCGATGGTAAAATTATTAAATCAGGTGATAAATCATTGGCCTTAGAACTTGAAGAAAAAGGTTATGATTGGGTATTAGAAGAAACAAAGGTGTAATTTGATCAAATTGAGTTTTAACAATGAATTTGTTACTCAATTCAAGCAATTAAACAAGATAAAATGAGTGATTTAAAAGAAAGTTTGGTTTCAAGTCATTTGGTTTTTAACGAAAAAAAATCAATCGCTAAATGGATGGACGACTTAAGACATGAAGCCATAGATATATTTGATAAAAGAGGTTTTCCTCACCGAAAATTAGAACAATGGAGATTTACTAACTTAACTCCATTATTGAAAAAAGATTATAAACTTTTTCCAGAACCAGAAGAAACATCCGTTGAATACAAAGACATCAAAAAGTACCTTCTACATGATGTAGATACTTATAATATCGTTTTTGTAAATGGTGTTTACAGCAGTTATTTATCTTCGACTACTCATGACGAAGGCGATATTTGCGTGATGTCATGTGCCATGGAAAAAATGAAGTATCAAACCGTTATTGAGAATTTTTATTCGAAAATAGCTCCCAAAGAAGAGAGTTTGGTTTCTTTGAACACTGCATTTACAAAAGATGGTGCCTACATTCATATTCCAGACAAAACTATTGTTTCAAAACCGATCCAAATTGTTTTCCTTTCGATTGCGAAAGAAGATGAAGTGATGTACCAACCGAGAAACTTAATCGTTGTAGGTGATAACGCAGGTGTACAAATCATAGAACGCCATCAAACACTGAATGGAAAAGCTAATTTGACCAATGCAGTTACGGAAATTCATGTCGGAAAGAATTCTGATTTAGATTATTATAAAATTCAGAATGACACTGAAGAGGCCTCACTAATCGATCATACGTATATAGAGCAAGAAAGAGATAGTGTGGCATCTGTACAAACTTTTTCATTGGGTGGGAAATTGACGAGAAACAATCTTTATTTTGTTCAGAAAGGTGTCAATTGTAATTCCATTCTAAACGGTGTGTCTGTTTTGGACAAAGATCAACACGTAGATAATCATACAAAAGTTGAACATTTATATCCAAACTGCGAAAGTCATGAGTTCTATAAAGGAATTTATGATGAACAATCAAGAGGAGTTTTCAATGGAATTATTTACGTTCACCCTGAAGCTCAAAAATTGAATTCATTCCAACAAAACAATAATATTTTATTGTCATCAAAAGCAGGTGTAGACACTAAACCTCAATTGGAAATTTTTGCCGATGATGTGAAATGTTCGCACGGATGTACAGTCGGACAAATGGATGAAACCGCATTGTTCTATATGGAACAAAGAGGAATTCCTAAAGAGAAAGCTCGTGCGCTTTTATTGCACACCTTTGCAGCTGAAGTTTTAGAGCATGTAAAAATTCCTCAACTAAAATCAAGAATCAACAAAATCATCGCTGATAAATTAGGTGTTGAAATTGATTTTGAATTGTAAATTAAACAATGCTTTTTTTTACGAAAAGCAGAAACGATAAATTGAAAAGCGTCATTTCTATTGAAAATGACGCTTTTTTATTAGAATAACCTTTTTATAGTTTAAGAAATAAACGAAATTGTTGTTTTTGACTTATTTTTTTGAAAATCAATTATTTATTAGGTTTTTTCATCTTGCCAAATTCGTTAATTTGATAAGTTTTGTGTTAGAATCACTGGTATTTTATCTTTACTTTTGTAAGAGAATTAAAGAATACAAGGTATTGACGTTTTGCTAACCCAATCCCAACTAAACCATAAAAATTAGTAAGAAGTAAGGTGTAAATTTTACCTTGCTTTCTTACTTTTTTTTTTTAATCAATTTTTATAAATTAAACATACTAATATTTAGTCGATTTAACTCGGATTAAATATGTAACTTTATTTTCATCTAATTTATAAAAAAACATCATCGAAATGAATTTTTCTGAAATAGTCGATTTTGCATTTGAAGAGATTTTTGAAAAAGAACTCATTGAAGAAATCAAAGAAGTTTCTCAAATTATGGAATTTAAACAAGACGATGTTTTGATCGATTTTGGGCAATACATGAGAGGCATGCCTTTGTTGATAGAGGGTGCCATTAAAATCATGAGAGAAGATTTCGATGAAGGAGAACTTTTATTATATTTTTTAGAAAAAGGAGATACCTGTGCTATGACCATGTCTTGTTGTATGGGAAATAATAAAAGTGAAATCCGAGCCATCGCTGAAAATGATGGTATGGTTCTTATGATTCCTGTACAGAAAATGGAAGAATGGTTAGGAAAATTTAAATCATGGCGAGCTTTTGTTTTCAATAGTTACAACAATAGGTTCAACGAGTTGCTATCGGCCATAGATAGTATCGCTTTTAAACATATGGATGAGCGCTTGGAAGATTATTTGCTTGAAAAAGCGAAAGTCAATAATACCAATAAAATTACTCAAACCCATAAAGAAATTGCTTACGAATTAAACAGCTCCAGAGTTGTTATTTCAAGATTACTTAAGGCAATGGAAAAAGAAGGGAAGTTGAAACTCAACAGAAATAATATCGAAATTTTATAAAGAATTTTTTTTAAATCATACCATTTGTAATTCACAAGGATTTTGATAGTAATATCGGAGACAAATTCTTGTGTAACAAATATTACTGTCTATGCTTTTTTGAGAGTCTAATTTTGTGCTTGTAATTAAGAAAACATTACAACTTAAAATTTAGACTTTTAAAAACATGAAAAAATTAATTTCAATTTTAATTCTAATCCTTATCATGAGCTCCGTTCGAGCCCAAGATACCATCAGTATTTCTTGGATAGAAATTTCAGAGAAATCACTTGATGAAAATTTACAACTCCAATTAGCAAATAAAGAAACAGAAATTGCTCAAGCCGAATTGTTAGCTTCGCGTGCCATGTATTTACCCAACATCTCCGCTTCTTATTCTTTTATGCATACCAATAATCCGCTAAATGCTTTTGGTTTTAAATTGAATCAATCACGAATAGTGATGGAGGATTTTAATCCGGATTTATTAAATCAACCCGATGGGATTTCTGACTTTATGTTGAAATTAGAAATTCAGCAACCGATTTTTAATATGGATGCAGCTTATCAAAAAAAAGCTGGAATTGTAAAAACTGAAGCACTAAAAATCAAATCAGAAAGAACCCAAGAATATTTAGAATTCGAATTGAAGAAAGCATATATGATGATTCAATTGGCTTACAAGATGTTGGGAACTTTAGAAAAAGCTAAACTAACGACTTTGGCCAATAAAAATGTAGTTGAAAGTTATTATTCAAACGGTCTGGTTCAAAAGTCAGATGTGCTTTATATGGATGTCAGATACAATGAAATTGAATCTCAAATTCAATTTGCAAAATCAAATATCAACAATGCTTCAGAATATTTATTCTTATTGTTAAATGAAGACGCTAACAATAAAATTTTTAAACCTATTGATGAATTAAGCATTGAAAATTTAGTCGTATTTGATGAACCGAATTTAAATCCAAACCGTAAAGATTTAAAAGCTTATGACAAATCCATAGAAGCGTATGATTGGTTGATAAAGTCATCGAAATCTAAATTTTTACCGAGATTAAATGCTTTTGGAAGTTATGAATTGCATGACAATAAAATAAATGAATTCGACGGTGATGGATATTTAGTCGGTTTACAATTGTCATGGAATATATTCGATGGTTTGAGATCTAAAAGCCAAAGAGCAACTTATCAAGCTGAAAGTAATAAAATGAAAGTTGAATTGGCTCAATACACGCAACAAAGTGAATTAGAATTGAAAAATGCATATCGACAAGTTTTAGATGCTTTCAAAAAAGTTGAACTATTGGAATTGGCTTGGAACCACAGCAAAGAAGCATATCGAATTCAAAAAAATAGATATGATCAAGGTTTAGAAAAATCTTCTGATCTATTGATTGCAGAAACTTTGATGTCTCAGAAGGAATTAGAATACCATCAAGCCATTTTCGAATACAACACTGCTTTACAATACTATCAATTTTTAAATTAAATCAAATGAAAAATATAATTAGAATCACTCTATTAGTTGCAGGACTATTCTTTTTTTCGAATTGTAGTTCTGATCAAGTTGAACCTATTGCTTTTCAGGGAGAACCTATCAAAGTAAATATAAGTCATGCCGAATCATTGGATGATAATGGTTTTTCGAGTGCAAGTGGAAAGCTGGTTGCAAAAAGTTCAGTAAATGTATCCACTCGAATGATGGGTTATATAACTTCATTTCCAATTAAAGTTGGTCAACAAGTTAATAAAGGACAACTCCTCGTTTCTATCAACAATACTGATATACAAGCGAAATCAGCTCAAATCGATGCTCAAATTATCCAAGCACAAGCAAATTATGATATAGCAAAAAAAGATTACGAAAGATTCAAGAATTTATTCAATTCACAATCTGCTTCACAAAAAGAATTAGATGATATGTCAGCGCGCTATCAAATGGCAAAAGCTGGATTAGAAGCTGCAAAACAAATGAGAAATGAGGTCAATGCTCAATATAAATATACTAATATAACAGCTCCAGTTGCAGGAGTGGTAACAGCAAAATTTGCTCAACAAGGTGATTTGGCCAATCCAGGAATGCCACTTTTGATCATAGAATCACCTTCCGATTTACAAGTACAACTCATGGTTTCAGAAAGAGATATTTCAAATATTACAACGGGAATGGAAATAAATTTGATTGTTAAATCAACTGGTAAAGAAGTGAAGGCAAATGTTTCTGAAATTAGTCAATCATCAATACAAACCGGTGGGCAATATATAGTCAAAGCTAATTTATCTTCTTCAGAAGATTTATTACCTGGAATGTACGTAAACGCCAGATTTCCTGTGTCGGCAAATAAAGAATTCAATGAAAATAAACTCTCAAGTGTAATTATTCCTAAATCTGCTTTGGTCAAAAAAGGTCAATTGACTGGTGTTTATACTGTAAGTGATCAAAACACTTCGATTTTAAGGTGGTTGAAAATAGGTAAAGATTTGGGAGAAAATGTGGAAATTCTTTCAGGATTGGAAGTAGGTGAAAGTTATATATTTTCATCAGAAGGCAGACTTTACAATGGTTCTTTGGTTACGGTTAATGAATTGCTAAAGTAAGTTAAAATGGAAAAAGGAATATCAGGTAGAATTGCTTCGGCATTTATAGATTCAAAACTCACGATTTTATTGATGTTAGCATTGATGATAATCGGAGTTTATAGTTCTTCATTGATTCCAAGAGAAGAAGAACCACAGATCATCATCCCAATGGCCGATGTTATGGTTGCTTATCCTGGAGCAAGTTCAAAAGAAGTAGAAAGTCGTGTAGTTAAACCTTTAGAAAAAGTAATATCTAACATCAAAGGAGTGGAGCATATACATTCGATGGCTGGCAATGGTCATGCCATGTTGATTGTTCAGTTTTATGTGGGTGAAGACACCGAGCGATCGTATGTGAAGTTGTACGACGAATTGATGAAACATATGGATATTTTTCCGGAAGGAGCTACTCTACCAATGGTGAAAACTCGGTCAATTGACGATGTGCCTATGATGGCGCTGACTTTATGGAGTGAAAATTATGACGATTTTCAGTTGAGACAAATTGGTGAGGAATTATCAACTGAAGTGAAAAAAATAAAAGATGTATCGCTGATCAACGTCATCGGTGGACGAACACGTCAATTAAAAGTGATTTTGGACAAGGATAAAATGGCCGAATCGAATGTTGACGCATTGAGCATCATGCAAATGATTCAAGCCAATAACGGAAGTTCACAATCAGGAAGTTTCAGCGCAGCAGACACGGAGTATTTAATAACAACAGGCGAATTTTTAAGCACTTCAGAAGATGTGGAAAACCTGGTCGTTGGCATTTCTCAAAATATGCCTGTGTATTTGAAACAAGTAGCCAAAGTAGAAGATGGGCCATCGACTCCAAAAAATTATGTGAGCTTTGGTTACGGAAATTCCAACGAATCTTCAAAAGAATTTAAATCTGAATATCCCGCAGTTACTTTAGCTGTTTCAAAGGTTAAAGGAGCTGATGCTATGCAAATCTCTTCCAAAATTTTGGACAAAGTAGAGGAGATGAAGCTGGATTTAATTCCATTGGATGTAAATGTAGAAGTCACTCGAAATTATGGTGAAACCGCTTCAGAAAAGGTTTCAGAACTAATGACTCATTTATTAGTAGCAATAATAGCTGTAACTATTTTAGTAATGTTGGCCATGGGTTGGCGTGGTGGATTGGTCGTTTTCTTGTCTGTGCCTTTGACTTTTGCTTTGACTTTATTTAGTTATTACGTATTGGGTTATACGTTGAACCGAATCACATTGTTTGCTTTGGTATTCGTAGTAGGTATAGTGGTGGACGACAGTATTATTATTGCTGAAAATATGCACCGTCACTTTAAAATGAAGAAATTACCATTTAAGCAAGCAGCAATTTATGCAATTAATGAAGTGGGAAACCCAACAATTTTAGCAACTTTTACTGTAATTGCAGCCATTTTGCCAATGGCATTTGTATCGGGTATGATGGGACCATACATGAGTCCAATGCCAATTGGTGCGTCTATAGCTATGTTGTTGTCATTATTTATAGCCTTGACAGTTACGCCTTATTTGGGATATCATTTGTTGAAAGTCAAAGAAGGTGAAGAAGACAAAGAAGCAAATGGTGTTGAAAATAGCCGCATCTATAAAATATATAAACGAATTGAATTACCATTGCTCAATAGTGGAAAGAAAAGATGGATGGTTTTAGGAGGAACTTTGGTTTTATTGATCATTGCAACCATGGGTTTCTTTACCAAATGGGTTGCAGTTAAGATGTTACCATTTGATAATAAAAATGAAATACAGTTGGTTATAGATATGCCAGAAGGAACAACTTTGGAAAGAACTTCTGCCGTTACTCAAGAAATAGCTCAATACATAAAAACAGTTCCAGAAGTTGTCCACTATCAAAGCTATGTAGGCTCTTCTGCTCCAATTACATTCAATGGTTTGGTGCGTCATTATGATATGAGAGGCGCGAGTAATACAGCCGATATTCAACTTAATTTGTTGGCAAAAGATGAAAGAAATACGCAAAGTCACGATATCGCAAAGAGAATTCGTCCTGAAATTCAAAGAATTGCATCGGCATATAATGCAAATGTAAAAGTAGTAGAAGTTCCACCAGGACCTCCTGTTTTGTCAACTATAGTTGCAGAAGTTTACGGACCTGATTATGATGAGCAAATTAAAATCGCTCGTCAAATTGAAGAAATTCTACATCAAACAGCTGATGTCGTAGATATTGATACGAGAATTGAAGATCCGCAAATTGAATATAGAATTGAATTGGATCGTGAGAAAGCCATGTTAAATGGTGTGGCACCTCAACAAGTGGTTGGCAATCTCACTTATTTAATTGGAGAACATTCAATCGGAAATATTTATGATGAAAATTCAGCAAATCCAGTCGATATAGTTTTAAAATTAAATGAGGCCGATAAAAGCTCAATTGATGCTATCACCGATGTAAAAGTAAAAGGCGAAAGAGGAATGGTCGCTGTCAGTGATATTGTAAATGTTAAAAAAGTTGAACATGAAAATACAATTTTCAGAAAAGATCAACAACAAGTGGTTTATGTATTGGCCGATATGGCAGGTGATTTAGAAAGTCCTGCTTATGCAATTTTAGGCATGGACGAAAAACTAAAAGAATTGGATATTCCTGCGGGTTATAAAGTCGAAGAATTATACATGGGACAACCCGATAGTGAGAGAAATTTCACCATAAAATGGGATGGAGAATGGCAAATTACTTTAGAAGTTTTTCGCGATTTAGGAATTGCATTTATGGTGGTAATGATCATCATTTATATGTTGATAGTTGGTTGGTTCCAAAACTTTAGAACACCAATAGTTATGATGGTTGCTATTCCGCTTTCATTGATAGGAATTGTGTTTGGACATTGGGCGCTAAATGCATTCTTCACGGCGACTTCCTTCATTGGGATGATAGCTTTGGCGGGAGTAATGGTTAGAAACTCAGTTTTGCTGATTGACTTTATTGAAATTCGATTGAAACAAGGTATTCCGATTAAACGAGCGATTGTCGAAGCTGGAGCCGTGAGAACAACTCCAATTTTATTGACCACAGGTGCAGTTGTGATTGGAGCAGCGGTTATATTATTCGACCCTATTTTTCAAGGTTTAGCCATATCATTGGTTTTTGGAGCTATAGTTTCAACCATGTTGACTTTAGTGATTGTTCCCGTGATTTATTACATCACAGAACGAAAAAAATGGGAGAAAAATGAAATCAAATGGGAGAAAAATGAAATCAAATTAGATAATAAATAAAATAAATAGAAATGCAGGTAAGAATTGCACATGGAATTGCTGGTACATTGATTTTAACAAGTTTATTGTTAGGTGTATTTTTAGAAAATCCAAATTGGTTTTGGATCACAGCTTTTGTAGGAGCCAATTTACTTCAAAATGCTTTTACAGATTGGTGTTTAATGTATGTCATCCTAAGTAAATTAGGAATAACCAAAGAAGGGAAGAGTTGTAATACTAAAAATTAGTTGTTTGTAGCTTTTTTCTTATTTTTAAGTTTTATGTTTACTTTCAGTCCGCAATTTGTGGGCTGAAAGTTTTTATTTAATCACATAGGGATTGTAATCTATCAATTCTGGCTTCACATAATCAAAATCCATCAAATCATAATCAGACATATGATAAGTGTTTGTTTTGAAAATATTGTCTCCATGACCTGGTATATTGTTGTACCAAGAAAGTGATAATTCAAATCGATTGAAAACAAAATAGTCGTTGGTCAACAATACACCGAGACCAATTCTCGCATACAACTTCCCACTCAAAACAGACTCGTTTTCTCCGCTGATCAATCCAAATGATGAACTAAATATCGGCGAAATCCTAAATCCTAACAAAGAATAAGGCGAATAAGATTGCGCTTGAATATTGGTCAACCATTTTTTGGTACCAATCACATCCAAACTATAAAATCCATCGATTCCCAATGGATCATTTTCGTTCAAAGTCAATCGATCTCCTCGCGAATCCGCCCTATTGTGTCCTATGATTAAATGAGAAGAAATGAAATTTCTTAATTTCCATTCTCCCATATTTATCAATCGCGTAAAATAATTTAAACCTAAAGAAAAAACCGTTTGTTCAGAACCTTTTGAAGTCCGATATCCACCATAACCCAAGTCAAATCCTAAATATCCAAAATCAAAATAATTTCCCATTTTTACTCTTCCAGCGAGATAAAATCTGTCACGGTTGTTTTTTCTTTGAATTCCTGTGGTCAAACCCATCGAAAATCCAACAGGTATATCTTCTATTATATCGTAATTCTGTATGAATCGATCTTGAACAAATCCTCGCCTCGAAAGTTCTAAACCTAACAAGAAAAAATCTTCATTGGCATAAAATCTATTGGGATCTAAACTCAATTCTGGTCTTTTTATATAATCGACATTGAAATACCGAGCGGAAACTATCAAATTGGTCAATCGATCCTTAGTTGTATTTTCAATATTCGAAAGTCTGAAAGCATATCCACCCCAAAAATCTTTTAAATTGTATTTGAAATTCTGTGCAAATGCTCCATCGCTATTTGGTATGGAATCTTGATAAGCCCTTTCAATTACAGAAACTCCTCCCGCCCATCGAGTCAAAGGAGAAAAGAATCGTCTTTGTAAAACCACCCCTTTGCTGTATTCGTTTTCTTCATTGCTCGAATATCCAACACTCAAACCTATAAAAGTATTTCTAATATTGGGTATGGTATATCGGGTTTGAAATTTATTGTCACCAGTTTCGAAATTTTGTCGATAATAATTGTCGAAATCATGACCCATTCCTAAAAAATTCCTACTTCTCAACCTAAACCCAACTTTTGAACCTGAATAAGTCATACTTGGAAATATCGCCCAAGAATCTAAAGTATTTACATACAAATCAACACTGTCTGAATTTGTTCCAACTATCAAAGATTCAATTTCTACTTCTCTTATAAACCTTTGCCTTCTGATCAAACGCTCTGATTCTGCGATTTTCAATGAATCGAATTTCTCGCCTTCTTTTAATAATAAATAGTTTTTAATAACAAATTCCCTGGTTTTTACGTGTACGGCATTACCAGCTTTTTCAATGAACTTTTCAGGTCGTTTTGTGCTGTCTGCCAAAGAATATCCAAAAGGTTTATGACTATTGATGTAGATATTTCTAATTGTTTTGCCTTCAACCTCAACAAAGTTGTTGTCATTTTCGATCAATATCGAATCGTTTGAATCGTCTTTTTTTCTTTTTTTAAGAATTCTCTCAAGAAATTGATTGACTTTACTTTCTTTGTTTTTGAAAATTTTATCAAATGGATCTTCCTCTTTTTCAATGTTTAATGAATCTAATGGTCGATTTGAATCAGGATTTGTTTGAGCAAAAACCGATGAGAATAAAGAAATTATTAGAAAAAAATAAAGAAAAACCCTTTTGACCATACATCATGAAAACCTATTACGAATTTAAACAATAAAAAGTGAAGAATATTGTAACTCTAAACTCTTTGTAACAAAAGTTGCCTATTGTGAATTTAATCCAACATAACTTTGAAGCTAAGATTCATAAAAATGAGTAGAGAATTTTGGGACGAACGTTATGCAAATGAGGAATTTGTTTATGGGAAATTACCGAATAAATATTTTAAAGAAAAAATCGATGAATTATCGGTTGGTAAAGCATTGTTCGCAGCTGAAGGTGAAGGTAGAAATGCTGTTTATGCTGCGAGTTTGGGTTGGGAAGTCACAGCATTTGACCAAAGTTTAAGCGCTAAGAACAAAGCAATTTCACTTGCTGAAAATAATCAAGTTACTATCGATTATTTGGTTTCAGACTTGGACAATTTTAATTATACATCTGAAACTTATGATTTATTGGTTTTGATATTTGCTCATTTTCCTGAAGAGAAAAGAAGAATTTATCACAGACAATTGACACAAACCATTAAAAATGGCGGTTATATTATTTTAGAAGCATTTTCGAAAAATCATATGCAAAATCAAAAGGAAAATCCAAAAGTTGGCGGACCTAAAAATATAGATATGCTGTATGATTTGGATGAAATTAAAGAAGATTTTCAAAATTTTGAATTTTTAGAAGCTTACGAAACGGAAACGGAATTGAATGAAGGTGAACATCACAAAGGAAAAGGCAGTGTAATCCGAATTTTAGCTAAAAAGACGAATGAAATTAATTGGTAACAAAAGTTGCTGATAATTTGTCGATGAATTAAGACCTTTGTATCAATGAATTAAAAGAATTAAAGATGGAAAATTTATTGCAATTTGATTGGAGCAAGAGAGCTTTTGAAGATTCAGAAGCTGTGATTGTTGACGTAAGAACTCTTGAAGAAATTCAGAGAGGTGTTATTGAAAATGCAATCCATATAGACGTGATGGAAACCGATGATTTTATTGAAAAAATAAAAGATTGGGACAAGGAGAAAAAATATTTTTTGTATTGCCAATCCGGTGGTAGGAGTGGAGCTGCATGCAATTTGATGAGTCGATTAGGTTTCAAACATACTTATAATTTAGAAGGTGGAATTTTGGATTGGATGGGAAAAATTGTTGCACATGATCGATAGAATGAGAAACGGTTGGAATTTTTTGCGTTGGTTGAGATTTTCGATTGGAATTTTTATTCTAATTCAAGGAATAATCTCAGGCGTAGGAATGTTTATTTTATTGGGTGTGATTTTCACTCTTATGCCATTATTGAATATAGGTTGTTGTTCGACTTCAGCCTGTGGAACAAATCAGTCCAAATTCAATGACGATGAAAACGGAGATTTTAAAGTAGTTTATGAAGAAATAAATACTAAAAAAGAATTAAAATGAAATTTATAAAATCCAATTTATTGATAGTCGGTGGAGTTTTGATCGGTGCTTTAGCAGGATTTTTATATTGGAAATACATTGGCTGTTTATCAGGCGGATGCGCAATTACTTCAAATCCATACAACAGCACGATTTATGGATCAGTCGTAGGAGGACTATTATTTTCATTTTTAAAGAAAGAAGAAAAAAATAATTCAGTAGAAGATGACATTTAAAGAAATAATAAATCAAGACAAAGCAGTTTTAGTTGATTTTCATGCAGATTGGTGTGGACCTTGTAAAATTCAGGCTCCTATGCTGCAAGAGCTAAAAGATAAATTAAAAGACAAAGTTTCGATTATTAAAATCGATGTTGATAAGAATAGAAAATTGGCTTCTCAATACAAAGTGATGAGCGTTCCTACACTTATTATTTTTAAAAATGGTCAAGCCAAATGGAGACAATCAGGAGTTTTTCCTGCCAATGAATTGGAAAAAATTATTGAGGGAATTAATTAATTTTTCTCAATTGATCAAATGAAAAAAGCTATTGATTAGCGATGAATGAACCGATGTAAACCTTAAATGATGCAAGATATTTTAGAATATACAAATTCAGAAACGCCAGTTTTGATTGAGTTTTATACCGCTTGGTGTGCGCCTTGTAAAATGTTGGGAAAGATTTTGGACGAAGTTCAAATGGATTTAGGTGATAAAATCATCATAAAAAAAGTGGATATCGATGAAGATAAAATAACTACAATCAATTTTGATTCGACTTATCAAATCATGGGTACGCCTACGATGTT
>DEQC01000105.1:16655-48177 GCA_002359055.1 Flavobacteriales bacterium UBA3376
GATGATCTTTTGGAGAGAATTTCTCCTTATTTGAATGAATAAAACGACCCCTGACTGAAAATTTAGTCAGGGGCAGTTTAGGTCGATTGTTAAGAAGGTTAGTTTCTCAAATTTGTGTTCGCGAAAATATTAATTAAGAAATTATTCTTATGTAACCTAAGTTACTCACTGATTCGAACTATGTTTTAACTTTGAATAAAATCGTGTTGTTTTGAGAAATGTATTTTTTTTAATCGCTTTTACGGGAATTTTATTTGCTTGTTCAAAGTCAGATAAAAATTCGAATGAAATAAATACTGATTTAGATTCCATTGATTTTTCTAAATCAACTTTTGATTCTATCGCTACACTTTCACAAACTACTCTATTGAAAAATGTTTCTTCTGCCATTGAAATTGGAGGAACTGAATATGCAGTTGAATTTTGTAATGAAAAAGCTTTGTCGATAACGGATTCTTTGTCTTCTGAATTCGATTTGAAATTATCGAGAATATCCAACAAAACAAGAAATCCAAACAATGCTTTCAAATCAACTATGGATGAACTCGTTTTTGAAGATTTTTCAAAAGATGCTGATTTAATGGATAGTTTGATTCAACAAGAAGAAAAAATTACTTATTACAAAAGAATCAATACAGCGATGCCGGCCTGTATCAAATGTCACGGCAATCCATCAACAGATATAGATGAATTGACTTATTCAAAAATTCAATCTTTATATCCAGAAGATTTGGCCATCGGATATGGAATGAACGAGTTGAGAGGATTGTGGAAAATAGAAAAGAAAAATTAGTTGTGTGTAGTTTTATGAATTAATTTTCATTAGAGATCGCCTCATTGAATCATTGGGGCGATTTCATTTTATAAGTGGAAACAAAAAAACCTTAAGTTTAAATTCACTTAAGGTTTAGTTTTATGATAGATTTTATTTTATTTACTGAAGAAACTATCGACAAATTCAAATTTATCAAAAGCTTGTAAATCATTGATTCCTTCACCTACACCAATATATTTTACAGGAATTTGGAATTGATCTGAAATTCCAATCACCACTCCACCTTTGGCAGTTCCATCGAGTTTCGTCACAGCAAGCGCTGTAACCTCAGTAGTTTCGGTAAATTGTTTGGCTTGTTCAAATGCATTTTGACCTGTAGAACCATCCAAAACCAAAAGTACTTCATGTGGTGCATTGGGATAAACTTTTTGCATCACTCTTTTAATTTTAGAAAGTTCATTCATCAAATTCACTTTATTGTGCAATCTCCCAGCAGTATCGATCAAAACTACATCTGCATTTTGAGCTTTAGCTGATTGTAAAGTATCGAATGCCACCGAAGCAGGGTCAGAGCCCATGGCTTGTTTTACAATAGGTACACCGGTTCTTTCAGACCAAATAACGAGTTGATCTACGGCAGCAGCACGGAAAGTATCGGCAGCTCCAAGTACAACTTTTTTACCATCATTTTTAAATTGGTTTGCGAGTTTACCGATGGTAGTTGTTTTACCAACACCGTTGACACCAACGACCATAATGACATAAGGTTCATCCATTTTAGGAATTTCAAAACCTCTGATTTCATCATTTTTGTTCTCTGTCAAAAGAGCTGCAATTTCTTCTCTCAGTATGACATCGAGTTCTTTGGTGTTCAGATATTTGTCGCGAGCAACTCTATCTTCGATTCTTTTGATGATTTTTAAAGTAGTATCAACACCTACATCGGAAGTGATGAGCACTTCTTCTAAGTTATCGAGTACCTCATCGTCAACCTTTGATTTACCCGCAACCGAACGGCTTAACTTTTCGAAAAAAGACTGTTTTGACTTTTCAAGACCTTCGTCTAATTTCTCCTTTTTTTCTTTACCTAATATTTTCTTAAACCAGCTCACTTATAAAATAATTTTTACAAAGATACCAAAATGTTAAAAACAAAAAAAGGTCACATGATTGTAACCTTTAAACGTTTAATTATAAAAAACTAAAAAAGTATTTACTTTTTAAAAAAATCGTTAACGCTTGCAGCATTAATCATTTTCTCTTCAAAATAGTAAGCACCAGTTTTCGGTGATTTTACCATTTTGATAGCTTTCGTCATGTTCTTAGAACTACCTGTTTGAAGGGTAGCCATTGGTTTCTTTGCCATGGTATACTATTTTATTTGATTTCTTTATGTACGGTATAACGCTTCAGCACAGGATTGTATTTTTTCAATTCAAGCCTATCTGGTGTGTTTTGCTTATTCTTAGTCGTGATGTATCGAGACATTCCCGGCATACCACTTTCTTTATGCTCAGTACATTCTAATATTACTTGTACTCTATTACCTTTCTTTGCCATATTGAATGTTTATTAATCGATTAAACCTTTTTTACGCGAACGCTTAAGTGCTTCCTCAATACCTAATTTATTGATGATTTTCAAACCATGTGCAGATACACTCAACGTAATCCACTCATTTTGCTCAGGTACGAAAAATCTTTTCTTAAATAAATTCACGTCAAAAGTACGCTTAGTTTTGATGTTTGAGTGAGAAACTTTGTTCCCAACCATTCTCTTCTTTCCAGTGATTTGACAAATTTTCGACATTTGTTCCTATTTTTTTCGGACTGCAAAGATAAATATTTAAATTACACTTTTACAAGTATTTCCAATTTAAATTTTCTTTTTCTTTTGTAAACTGTTGATTATGTGCCAAGCAATTGTATATCCAAGAAGAATTCCAGCGATCAATAATGCAATTCTTACCAAATAATCGCCATGTTGTGAATAAAATGTCAACTCATTGTTGAGTTTGGCTTTTCCAACCAAAGCTCCATTGGTTTCGTAAGGCAATGAAGAGGTGATTTCTCCTTTTTGATTGATAAATGCAGAAATTCCTGAATTGGCAGATCGAACGATGTCCCTACGGTTTTCGATCGCTCGTAAATTTCCATACAATAACAATTGTTTGTGTCCGTCAGAATCACCCCACCATGAGTCGTTGGTCATTATAAATAACACATTGGCTCCGTTTTTTACATAATCCGTGGTGAATTCTCCATAAATCGATTCATAACAAATGATAGGTGCAATTTTTGCATTGTTGAATGAATTGGTAAATACCGTCCTTTCATCTTGTGTCAAAAGCGTTCTTACAGTTCCTCCAAAATTCAACATTATATCGCCCAAAAGTGGTTTTAAAACACTCATGTATGGGAAGTGTTCCACTCCAACTACCAATTTCGATTTGTGATAATATTGTATATCATCTTTTGAATTTAATTGTATGGCCGAATTCATCGCATCTACCCAAACATCTGAATTTCCATATCGTGAAGCAGTTTTTGTAGCCAACTTCTCGTATGGATAATATCGCATCAATTCGACTCCTGAGACAAAACTTAATTCTGGATAATCCGAAAAGCTGTTTTGAATCTGTTGGATTAAATAATCTTCTTCCAATCGATCGATGTTCAAACCAGGTCCAGGCCCAGGGAAAGCGGTTTCAGGCGCAACTACAAATTGAACTTCAGGCGTGATGTTCTTTTTTGTAATCTGAATCAAATCATCTACTATTTCAAATGGCTCTTTGCTGTATTTTTCAGTATATGGATCCAATTCTGGTTGTAAAATCAAAGCTGTGATTTCTTCACCTTTTTCTTCATAACTATAATAAATTCCGTACGAAATTCCGATAGGCACCAAAATCCAAATCGAAGCATAAGTAATTAACTTTCTGAGATGTTTCTTTTCTTTTAGGTTCAAATAAGCATAAAGATAATAGAAAATAATCATATTACCCAACATCACCCATAGCGTTCCACCAAATCCACCCGTGAATTCATACCATTGTACCCACTTAGGAAAAGCTGCAAATCCATTCCCTAAGTTGAACCAAGGCCAAGTCATCTCCCAATCGAGATGAAACTTTTCGAAACTCATCCAAATGGCAGGCAAAAAAGGAATTCCATATATATGACCCGATTTTGATTTGACCCAATGATAAAGCTGAAAAACAATACTCATCAATAAAGCATTGATCAATACAGGAAATAAATAAGAAATCCATGAATTTTGTAGTTCACCGTGAGAATTGGTTTCTTGTGCATAATGAAGCCACCAAATAACGATAGCGTTCCAAATTAAAAATGCTATATACGAAAGACCGAAAATTCTCCAACCTTTCTTTTTGATGTTTTCCATTTGTGCAATCTTGTTCTCTGCAAACAGCAATGGAACAAATCCAAAGAACAATAAAATAGGAAATCCATGTGTTGGCCATCCCATAGCCAAAATTAATCCGGATGCAATTGCGTATAATATATATTTCGACATGATGACAAAGTTAATAGAAAACCAATAGAAAAATTTGAATTTTATCAGTAACTGATTTTTTTCATATCCACTAAATAGGGTTTTGTTTTGCAAAGTACGAATAAGTTGTATCTTTGCACCGGGCAAGTCCCACACAACCAGCTCCTGGTTAATCCCCCAGGGCGGGAACGCAGCAAGGGTATCCGGTTGTAGCGGTGTGATGTGGGTAGCTTGCCTTTTTTTATTTGAATTAATTCAAATAAAAATTCTTCAAATTCATAAAATCCAAAATACTCACAAATTAAAATTCTAAATCACAAAAATAAATCGTACTTTTGCCTGGTATAATTTTGTGTGAATTCACTTCCTTTGTATAAGCTCATGATAGGGATGAGTGTTTCTACAACAGACCGTAAATCTGTTTTCTACAAACGAAGTGTATGTTATTCGTTTATCATACCTTCGCTTGTAAATTGTTTAAGGAATAAGTATAAATATAGATATGAATAAACGAATTTTTATTCAAAAAAAACCGAGTTTTGAAATCCATAGTAGGAGAGTAACGAAAGAACTGCAAAACCTTGTCACTGGAATAGAGTGCAAGGTTTTTGTAATTTATGATGTGTTCCACATCACTGAAAATCAGCTAAAGGATAGCCTGTTTAAGGTCTTTGCAGATCCAGTCACAGATATTGCATACCATAGCTTAGACGAAATTGTTTCTAATGGAAAAGATATAAAATACTTCGCTACTGAACTTTTACCTGGTCAATATGACCAAAGAGGTGATTCTGCTGAACAATGTTTGCAATTGATTGGCTTGTCTGAACCTGAAGTACACACAGCCTTGCTTTACGTTTTTGAGAATATTTCTGATGAAGATTTACAAAAAGTTAAATCCTATCTGATCAATCCAGTTGAATCCAGAGAAAAGAATTTAGATAAATTGGTTGAAACTGAAACTCATGAAGTTCAGCCAGTTGCAACCATCGATGGGTTTACTGATTTCGATGAAGAGCAATTGCAAAATGTTCATGATCAGTACGGATTGTCCATGGGCATGGATGATTTGAAATTTATTCAAAATTATTTCAAATCCATACATAGAGATCCAACGGAAACCGAAATTTTAGTTTTAGATACTTATTGGTCCGATCACTGTCGTCACACAACTTTTGAAACTGAACTTACCCAAATTGAATTTGAAAATCAATTCAAAAATACCCTTCAGAAAACTTATGAGTATTATTTAGAACTCAGAAAAGAACTCAATATAACATCGCCTATCCGATTGATGGATATGGCAACCATTATGGGTAAATATTTGAGTCGTACTGGAAAGGTGAAAAACATTGATTTTTCTGAAGAAGTCAATGCTTGTTCGATTGTAGTTCCAATAGATGTCGATGGAAAAGAAGAAGATTGGTTGTTTCAATTTAAAAATGAAACCCACAATCACCCAACCGAAGTAGAACCTTTTGGTGGTGCTTCAACTTGTGTGGGTGGGGCAATTCGTGACCCATTATCTGGACGAGCTTACGTTTATCAAGCGATGAGAGTTTCAGGTTCGGGCAATCCTTTAGTGGATATCAAAGAAACTATTCCTGGAAAATTGCCTCAAAGATACATTACCAAAGAAGCTGCCAAAGGAAATAGCTCTTATGGAAACCAAATCGGTGTTGCTGCTACTCATGTTAGAGAAATTTATGACTCAGGCTATGTAGCCAAACGATTGGAAGCCGGATTTGTCGCTGGAGCTGTCAAAAAAGATTGGGTTCGAAGAGAAGAACCTATGCCGGGCGATAAAGTAATTTTGTTGGGAGGTGAAACCGGTCGTGATGGAGTAGGAGGTGCCACAGGATCTTCCAAAGCTCATGATGGAGAAAATATCGAAGAATTGAGCTCAGAAGTTCAAAAAGGAAATCCAATCATTGAAAGAAAAATTTTAAGACTTTTTAGAAAAAAAGAAGTTTTAGCTTTAATTAAGAAAAGCAATGATTTTGGAGCTGGTGGAGTTTCTGTTGCTATAGGTGAAATCGCAAGAGGTGTAAAAGTAGATCTCGATGCTGTTCCTTTGAAATATGAAGGTTTAAATGGTACTGAAATCGCTTTGTCTGAATCGCAAGAAAGAATGGCGATTGTAGTCGAAGCAAAAGATGTCGAAAAGTTACAAGCATATGCTAAAGAAGAAAATTTAGACGCCACAGTTGTAGCTGAAGTTACTACAGATGATAAAATGACAATTGTTTGGAAGGGCAATAAAATAGTAGAGTTGGAAAGAAGCTTTTTGGACACCAATGGCGTTAGAAAAAAAGCTACAGCCCAAGTTGTCGATTTAGAATCGGCAAATCCATTCGGAAGCAAAGAATTCTCAAAAGAAAATTTCATCGAATTGATGAAAGATTTGAATCATGCTTCACAAAAAGGATTGAATGAATTGTTCGATGATTCAATCGGTCGAGGAACGGTTTTAAAACCTTTTGGAGGTAGAACACAAAATTCACCAGAAGATGTGAGCGTTCAAAAATTCCCAACCGATGGATTTACAAATTCGGTAAGTATGGCGAGTTTCGGTTTTGATCCGAGAATCAGCCGATGGTCACCTTATCACGGAGCATATTTTGCAGTAATGGAAAGCGTTGCTAAAATTGTTGCAGCCGGTGGTGATTGTTCAGAAATTCGATTGACTTTCCAAGAATATTTCGAAAGTTTAAGAGATGACCCAAAACGTTGGGGAAAACCTTTGGCAGCTTTGTTGGGCTCAATTGAAGCTCAAAAACAATTGGAAATTCCCGCTATAGGTGGAAAAGATAGTATGAGTGGAAGTTATCAGGAATTAGATGTTCCTCCTACATTGATTTCTTTTGCAGTTTGTCCAAACAAAACTCAAAAAATTAAATCAGCCACTTTACAATCGCCAAATTCTAAACTTTCAGTTCTTATTCCAAATCTGACCGATGATTTATTGTTGGACGAAAATAATTTGAAATCAGTTTTTGATTGTATTCAAAACAATAATCAAAAAATTATTTCTTCGGCAGCAGTTAAATTCGGTGGTTTGGCCGAAACCATTGCTCTGATGAGTTTTGGAAATGAAATCGGTGTGGAGGTTGAAACTACTTTGGATCTAATGAAATTTTATCCAGCAGCTATTGTGATTGAACATTCAGATGATCTTGAAATTTCAAATGATTTGAAAGATAATTTTTATGAATTAGGTAAAACAAATGCATCGAAAGAATTGAAATTCAATGAAGTTTCAATTTCTATGAATGAAATTTTAACCGAATGGAAAAGTACTTTCTCAAACCTTTTCCCTGAAAAGATTGAAAAGTCAAAAACTCCTGTGTATGATTTAGAAATTAAATCAGACAATCTACCAATAGCTCCAACGATACTAAATAAAGTAGCTCAGCCGAAAGTATTTATGCCACTTTTCCCAGGAACTAACAGCGAATATGATAGCATTAAAGCATTCGAAAAAGAAGGAGCAGAAGTTGAGGTTGGCGTGTTTAAGAATTTGAGCAAACAAGATATTAATGATACAGTCGAAGCTTATGCAAAAGCCATCGATTATGCTCAAATCCTTTTCATACCAGGTGGAGCTTCAGCAGGCGATGAACCCGATGGTTCTGGAAAATTCATTGCTACCGTTTTAAGAAACGAAAAAGTGAAAGAAAGTGTTCATAGATTGTTGGAAAGAGATGGCTTGGTGTTAGGGATTTGTAATGGATTCCAAGGATTAATTAAATCAGGTTTGCTTCCTTATGGGAAAATTCAAGATTTGAAAGACGATACACCTACTTTAACTTACAACGAAATTGGTACAAGAATTACTTCTATGGTTCGCGTGAAAGTCAATCCTTCACATTCACCTTGGTTAAAAGGAATGGCAGGAATGGAATATTGGTTGCCGTTTTCACATGGTGAAGGTAGATTTATGTCCGATGAGAATAATTTGAAAAAATTAATTGACCAAAATCAAATCGCTACTCAATATGTAGATTTGGATGGAAATGTAGCTGTTGAAATGCCTTACAATCCAAATGGTTCTGTGATGGGCGTTGAAGGTTTGGTGAGTCCATGTGGGAAAATTTTCGGACGCATGGGACATTCTGAAAGAGTAGAAGAAGGAACTTATTTAAATATTTCAGGAGTAGAAAATGTAAGTATTTTCAAAAATGGAATTGAATATTTTAAATAATTGATCAAATTATTACAACAAATTAATAAGAATAAAATGGAGAGGAAATTCAATTTCCTCATCCATTTAAATTCAATCAAATGAAAACAAAAATTAAAAAACCTCAAGATTCTTTAGATTTTTACCAAAGAAATCATTTAAAAAGCATTTTAAATGATGAAGCTTTAGATAAAATGGAAGAAGAGTGCGGGGTTTTCGGAGTGTTTGCTCCAAAAAATATCGATACTTTTTCATTGTCTCAGTTTGGGATGTTTGCTTTGCAACATAGAGGGCAAGAGGCTTGTGGAATTTCTGTATTGAAAGATGGCTACATCAAAACTTATAAATCAGAAGGTTTGGTTTTAGATGTTTTCAAGGATATTGAAAATATCGACGAATTTCAAGGAAATGCAGTGATTGGGCATACCCGATATTCCGCTGCTGGAAGTGAAAGTTCGAAAAATATTCAACCGATTTATGCAGTGAATTATTATGGAAAACCACATTTTTCCATCGTTCACAATGGAAATGTAATCGAAACGGAAGAATTGAAAAAAGAATTGGTCAATGAAGGTTTACCTTTTTTAGCCAATACGGATACTGAAGTTATTCTGAGATCGATTCAAAAATATGCCGATTTAGAAGTTCATGAAGCGATTCAAAAAGGATTGAAAAGAATCAAAGGTGCATATTCAGTTTTATTGTTAGCCAAAGATTCCTTGGCAGCATTTAGAGATCCCAACGGAATTCGACCTTTGTGTATAGGTAAGATAGGTGAATCAGCTTATGTTTTCAGTTCGGAAACTTGTGCATTGGACGCTGTGGGTGCGACTTATGTGAGAGATGTTGAACCTGGTGAAATTGTAGTTGCCAACAAAGAAGGTTTGCATTCTTATGCATTGGAACAACCGACCAAAAGAAGAACTTGTTCTTTTGAATATATTTATTTTGCTCGACCTGACTCGAGAATGGATGGAAAAGAAATCTATGATTTAAGAGTTAAATGTGGAAAGAAACTCTACGAACAATCTCCTGTAGAAGCTGATGTAGTAATAGGTGTGCCAGATTCAGGCGTGCCATCGGCCATCGGATATTCGGAAGCTTCTGGAATTCCGTTTGAACCAATTTTGGTAAAAAATAGGTATATGAGTCGTTCGTTTATTTTGCCTTCTCAAGAAATGCGAGAGAGAGTAGTGAATTTGAAACTCAATCCAATCGCTGAGAAAATTAAAGGTAGAAGATTGGTGATACTCGACGATTCGATTGTAAGAGGAACTACGAGCAAACTTTTGGTACAGATTTTAAAAGAAGCAGGTGCCAAAGAAATTCATTTCAGAAGTGCATCTCCACCTATAGTTTCGCCTTGTCATTTGGGAATTGATATGCCGACAACCAAAGATTTGATTTCAGCAAATATGAGAAGAGAAGAATTGGTCGATTATTTGGGCGTGGATAGTTTAGATTTTCTAAATGTAGAAGGTCTGATGGATATTTTGGGTTCAAATGAACATTGCTTTGGATGTTTTACAGGAAAATATCCAGTTGAAAAGACAAAAGCAAATACGGATTCTTATCAGAAAAAATTAAGGTATTAAATAATAAATAAAGGGTTTTAAAGTGATGAAACAGGACTTGGATTTCTAAGTCCTGTTTTTTTATGTCTTCATTTCATAAATGAAATCATCCATAAAATAACCATTTCCTATATCGAAAACTCCTTCTTCAACTTTTAAAAAACCAACTCTTTCATAAAAAGCTATGGATTGAGTATTGTTTTTATTGACATTCAATCGAATGGAATTTTTATTGTTTTCTTTGGCAATTTCTTTGGATCTATCGATGAGAAATTTCCCCAAACCTTTTCCTCTGACTTTTGATTTTAGATATAATTTGGACAATTGAATGTTTTCTTCTTCCACTTCACAAACCAAATAACCAATAGCTTCATTTTCTAAATATAGAATTTCCCAAAAAACTCCATCTTCCAATTCTTTTTGAATTTTTTCAGTCGAATAAAACAAATCCAGCATATAATCGATTTGTTGTTGTCCTATGATCGGAAAGTAGTGTTCTTCCCAAATTTCTCTTGCCAATTGTTGAACTGTACTGATATCTTCAGATTTGAGTTTGACTAATTTCATACAAATTTTTGTTTTGAAAAGTTCAAATTTAATAATAATTGGATTGATATCTCTTTGTTTTCAGTTTCACGAATTCAATGCTTATATTTGTTAGCAAAAATTAAAATATGTACAGCGAAAAATTCAAACAACATTTAGTAGATCAGTTGGCTGATTTGGAAAGTCAAGGTTTATTCAAAAGAGAAAGAATAATTGCCTCAAAACAAGCGGCAGAAATTACATTAGAAGACGGTAGTAAATTGTTGAATTTCTGCGCCAATAACTATTTAGGATTATCTGATAATGCTGATGTGATCAAAGCTTCTCAAGATATTTTAGACAAAAGAGGTTATGGGATGTCGTCTGTACGTTTTATCTGTGGTACACAAGATATTCATAAAGAATTGGAAACTAAGATCTCCAAATTCTTAGGCATGGAAGACACAATTTTATATGCTGCTGCATTTGATGCAAATGGTGGTGTGTTTGAGCCTCTTTTTACTGAGGAAGACGCGATTATTTCTGATGAATTGAATCACGCTTCTATCATCGATGGCGTTCGCTTGTGTAAAGCTGCAAGATACCGTTACAAAAACAACGATATGGAAGATTTGGAAGCTCAATTAAAAGCAGCTTCTGAAAAGAATCATAGATTCAAAATCATAGTAACCGATGGAGTTTTCTCAATGGATGGTATAGTTGCCAATCTAAAAGGTGTCTGTGATTTGGCAGATAAGTATGATGCTTTGGTGATGGTTGACGATTCTCATGCTACAGGATTTATTGGGAAAACAGGTCGTGGAACGCATGAATATTGCGATGTTATGGATAGAGTAGATATCATCACTTCGACTTTAGGAAAAGCTTTGGGTGGAGCGATGGGTGGATTTACTTCAGGTAAAAAGGAAATCATAGATATGCTTCGTCAAAGATCGAGACCTTATTTATTCTCAAACTCTTTGGCACCAGGAATTGTTGGTGCAGCAATTCATGTTTTGGATACCTTGGACAAAAGTACCGATTTGAGAGATAAGGTAATGGAGAACTCAAATTATTTCAGAGCAAAAATGAAAGAAGCAGGATTTGATATAGTTGAAGGCGAATCAGCCATCGTTCCTGTGATGCTTTACGATGCTAAATTGTCTCAAGAAATGGCCGACAAACTTCTGGATGAAGGAATTTATGTGATAGGATTCTTCTTCCCAGTTGTTCCAAGAGAACAAGCGAGAATTAGAGTTCAACTTTCGGCTTCTCATACAAAAGAGCAATTGGACAAAGCAATTGCAGCCTTTATTAAAGTTGGAAAAGAATTAAAAGTAATTGAATAAAACACAATAAACTTAAATGAAAATCCCATTTGAAATTTCAGATGGGATTTTTTATTCATTAAATCTTCTTCAATCTTGCGAGATAAGCTGAGCCGGCTTGTTTGACTTTCTCAGCCTTAAATCCACTGTTTTTTGCTAAACTTTTTAAATATTCAAAATCGATGAACAACCAAGGAAATGGTTTTTGCTTTTTCCCTTTATAATAAACAGTAAATTCAACTTCTCCATAGTATTTTTCAATCGGCAAATCCAAACCATTCAACTCGTTGTACATATAAATTAAATCCGTACTATCGATCAATATTTGACCATCATCTTTCAATAAATCATATAATTTGTTCAGATAAGTATTTACTTGATCAACTTTACCGAAAATTCCAGTTCCATTCATCAGCAATAATATTGTATCGAATTTTTCTTCTGGGAAATCCAGTACATGTTGACAAACGACTTTTCTAATTCCTCTCAATTTGCAAACTTCACTTGACTTATGAGAAATTTCCAAAGCCGTAACATCCATTCCCAATTCATCTTGCAAATAAATGCTATGAGCTCCTGCACCTGCGCCTATGTCGAGCACTTTACCACGAGTCAGTTCCATTGCCTTTTTTTCGATAAGATTCATTTTATCGAATTCTCTGAACAAATATGCCACAGACATAACTTCCAATTCAGATATGGTAGTTTCAGTCAAAAGATCTTCTGGTGAATTGTCATGATGAAAATCCCAAATCGCTTGCCCCATCAAGTCGCTCATTGATAAAAAATTTAAATCACGAATTTAAGGATTCTTTCTTTGGAAATTAAACTCGTTCGATAGGTTTATTCAAATCAGAAGTTGTTTGTTTTTCAATAAAGATAGATATTAGCAATCTATATTTTAATTCAATTAAATCATCGACTATTATGAGAATTCGTCACTTTTTTTCTTTATTAATTCTATTTACAAGTTTCATTACAAATGCCCAAAACATTGACCTATTAAAGGTCGATGAAGTAGTTGAAAAAACACTTGAAACTTTCAATGTTCCAGGAATTGCTGTTGGAATTGTTCACAATGATGAAGTGGTTTTGGCCAAAGGATATGGAATTGCAAATATCAATACGGGCGAAAAAGTGAATTCAAGTACGAATTTTGGAATCGCTTCCAATTCTAAAGCATTTACCACAACTGCCATTGCATTGCTGATTGATCAAGGAAAAATCAATTGGGACGATAGAGTGAAAAAATACATTCCTGAATTTAAAATGTATGATGATTATGTGACGGAAAACTTTACCATTCGTGATTTGGTCGTTCATAGAAGTGGCTTGGGCTTGGGTGCGGGAGATTTGATGGTTTGGCCGGATGGTCATGATTTTACACCTGATGATATCATTCAAAACATTCAACATCTAAAACCTGTTTCGGATTTTAGAACGAAATATGATTATGATAATCTGCTTTACATCATAGCCGGAGTTGTAATTGAAAGAGTTTCAGGGAAATCTTGGACAGATTTTATCGAAGAGAATTTCATTCAACCGCTCAATATGAATAGAACTGCAGCGAGTTGGAATACTCTGAAAGATAGAAGCAATGTGATTGTTCCTCATGTTCCAATCGATGGTGAATTGAAAGTGGTCGATCGATACACCAATTCTATTTTTGATGCAGCCGCTGGACTTTATTCAAATGTTGACGATTTGATTCATTGGGTGAAATTTCAATTGAATCATGGAAAAACTGAAGATGGAAGACAATTGGTTTCTGAAGAACAAATGAGACAACTTTCAACTCCTCAAACCCTTCAACCGAATCGTACTACTGAGCCGTACAATACACTTTTCAGAGCTTATGGTCTTGGTTTTCAATTGCAAGATATGAACGGAAAATTAGAAGTTTCACATACCGGTGGACTCGAAGGTATAGTTACTCAAATCATTATGTATCCTCAATTGGACCTGGGAATTATCGTTCTGACCAACCAACAATCAGGTGCAGCTTTTATGTCGATTTCAAATACCATCAAGGATTTTTATTTGGGATTGCCCGAAAAAGATTGGGTGGAGCATTATTCTGAATTAATTGCAAAAAGACAGGGAGATGCCGATCAAATTGTTTCAGAAGTTTGGAAAACAGTTGAAGAAAATAAGAAAAAGAGAATTGCTTATATCGACACTTTAGCCGGAACTTATGAAGATCCATGGTTTGGTCAAGTGGAAATCAGTCAAAGCAAAGGAAAATTGAGATTTGTATCGAAAAGATCTTCTCAACTTCAAGGCGATATGTTCTATTATAAAGGTGATACTTTTGCAGTGAAGTGGGACAACGCTTATTTACATGCAGATGCGTTTGCAATCATCGAAACTAAAGATGGAAAAGTCGTTGGAATGAAAATGCTACCGATTTCTCCTTTGACCGATTTTAGTTATGATTTCCAAGATTTAGACTTTAAGAAAGTGAATTGATGCTTTTGATACAATTGATTCAGTTGCAATGAAATAAATGAGAAAAATCAATTGGAGTTTCATTGTAAAGTAATATATTTGCGTTTGATTTTCAAAGAGATAGGTTCTTTGAATTTCAAACCTAAACCAGTAGAATTAAACTAACCCAACCGTTTTTTTTTAATTATCCAACAACTTAAATTTTAATTTCCCCCATAAATATGAGTTGAATTAAAACGTATTTATGAAGTTTAATTTTTTACTGTTAAAGATAATTTTCTTTACACATTTAGCAAGTATGTCTTTTGCTCAATTGCCCGAACATCGCGGAATGTATGTGGACGGATTTGTTTCTCAAATTTTAGTAAATAAACAAGAAACCGATAAATTACTCGATTTTATAGAATCGAATCATTTCAATGCTTTGACTTTGTATGAATTGCATTTGATCGATTTTGAAAATGTAAGACAAGTTCGAGAATTGTCGAGATTTATAAGAAATGCAAGAAAAATTGGTGTAAAATCCATAGGTGCAGCGGCCGAAAATGCAGATTTTTTTCTAAATAAAATCATTCCTTACAACCAATCCCAAGTCTCAAGAGCGAGATTCGATGTTTTGAATTTTGAATTTGAATTTTGGGTACCTGAGTTGTATCAAAATGGGAAATATTACTGCCAAAGCTATTTACAACCCAATGGATTTAGTTGTGATCAAAATGGTGCCTTTCAATTTTACTTACAAGAAATTCAGATCATTCATCTTCTTTCTCAAAACAATGGTTTGATTACTGAAGCTTATTTGGGTTGGTTTTCTCAAGAACAAGCTGATTCATTGCTTCCATACATCGATCGATTGTTGCTGCATGCTTATGTTCAAAACCAAGAATTTGCATTTGAATATAGCAAAGAAAGACTTTTATTTTTGGAAAATACGAATGAACCCATTGAATTAATTGGACTTTTTTCTTCTGAAGATCAATTTTTAAAACAATGGTTAAATGACAACGATAACGATTTGTTGTACGCTTATTCAATTTATCACGATGATTTCATCAACTTTAGAAATTGGAACAAAGTTCATGAAAATGGTTATCAATGGTTTACTTATTCCGTACTTCCAGAAGATGCGAAGGTCATCGATACAAATGATGAAACCATAGATTTAGAAGCGACTTTCGCAGCGAATATATCGATAGGACCAAATCCTGCTGATGATTTCGTTCAGTTGAAAGGAGATTTAGATTGGGTGAAAGAAGTAGTTATTTATGATTTGAATGGAGAGATAATTAAGAATTTTAACTTTTCTTCTAAAATATTTGTTAAAGAATTAAAAAAAGGTATATATTTATTCCGTTTAATTGGTGAAAACCAAGTTCAAACGTTTCGTTTGTTAAAACATTAAATTTAATTAGTACATGAGAACGAGATCGGCTCTAACTTTTGAGCCGATTTTGTTGTTGGTTTAAAATCAACGATTTAATTCAACCAACATTAATTCATTGTCAAATTTCTTAGAAAATATTTTATGCTTCGTATATTTTTTGTTTTTTTCTTAAGTTCAATTGCTTTGTTTCAACTACAAGCTCAGAGCGATTATGAAAAAGACATGAAAGCTGCTTTGTCCGAATGGGATTTTCGAAATTCTAATTTGGATTACGAAAATTTGGCTAATGATTTTGAGGAAATTTATAATGCAAATAAAAACCAATGGTTGCCTAAATATTATTCAATGTTGATGCAAACTTTGGCGGCGACTAAAAAAGATGCGAAGCAAGCAATTAAAATTTCCAATCAATTAGAAAAAGAATATTTGGAATTGGAAAAACTAAATGCTGACCAAGATGAGATTTTGGTTTTAAGAGGAATGTTTAGAACCCTAAAAGTTGCAAAAGATCCTGAAACTTATCGAATGACGCTTTCCTCTGGCGTTTTATGGGATTTTAATGAAGCTTTGAAAATCAATCCGAACAATCCAAGGGCAACTTATTTATCAGCTTATTTCAATATGCAATCAGCACCATTTTGGGAAACTGATCCTAAACGATATTGCTCATCCATGGTCGAAGCAAAAGAATTGTTTGCAAAAGAAAATAAACCCGAATTAGAACCGCAATGGGGAGAATTTCAAGTAGAAGAAATTTTGAAATCAGTTTGTAATTAGACCTTGCTCTGATTGAGCGTAAGTATATATTTATCGATATAAAATTGCCTTTTTTTGAATTTGTATTGTTGAATGTATCTCGGATGCTCAAGTGCAGTTATTTTTTCAAACATTTGAATTTCATCGTTTAAAATTTCGATGTAATCCGCACTTTTTTTACCCAAAACAAAAACTTCTGAAGTATCGATTCCCAAATCAATATGTTTCTTCAAAATTTTGATCATATAATTTTTCAAACTGTTGAACAAAACCTTATTGTCATAATAGTTCGCATTGACCCAACGATCGGGACCTTTGTTTTGAACAATTGCCAATGGAAAAGGAGAGTTGATATAAAATTGACTGTAAAATTCTTTCACTCCACCAAATTCATTGATCATATCATAAAGAAAAACTGAAGAAACTTCATGTGTTTTTGCAGATTTCATTTTGATTCCACAATTTTTTTCCAATTGTTTTGTGTCAGTAAAAGGAATTCCGGTCACAGCTGCTCCATGACGACTTGGATTGATGCCCAAAATAAATTTCCGTTCGTTGGTGTCATTATAAAATTTCTTATAAAACTGACGCATCACCTGCATGGTTTCAGGATTTTCTACGAAAGGATTGAGCACGCTAAAACCTTTGGGAAGTTTGCCTTCGAATTTTAAGTTTTGATTGAACGCTATGATTTTATCGGCGAATGTTTCTGTCATATTAACATTAAAAGTATAAAAACATTCATAAAAAATAACGCTCAAATTCAATTAATTCAAACTATTTTTTTCTTTCCATCACATAAGTAACCATAGTGATTAATGAATCTTTGTATTCGCTGTCTGGAAATTCATCCAACACTTTTAGTGCTTTATCGCTGTATTCGTGCATCACTTTTTTCGTGTATTCAATTCCTCCATTATCTTTCACATATTGAATGATTTGTTGCACTCTTTTTTGATTTTTGTTGTGACGTTTGATGGAGTTGACCAACCACTTTCTATCTTTATCTGAAGCTTTATTTAAAACATGGATCAGAGGCAAAGTCATTTTTTGTTCTTTGATATCGATGCCCACAGGTTTCCCTATCAAATCTGAACTCGTATAATCGAACAAATCATCTTTGATTTGGAAAGCCATACCCACCAAGTTTCCAAATTCATTCATCTTTTTACAAACTTCTTCTGAAGCATCTACAGAACGAGCACCTGCTTCACAACAAGCAGCGATAAGTGTAGCGGTTTTTTGACGAATGATTTCATAATAAACATCTTCTGTGATGTCTAATTTTCTCGCCTTTTCGATTTGCAAAAGTTCACCTTCTGACATTTCTTTGATAGCGACAGAAACCACTTTCAGTAAATCGAAATCTTCATTCTCAGTCGATAAAAGCAAAGTTTTTGACAATAGATAATCGCCCACCAACACAGCGATTTTATTTTTCCATAAAGCATTGATAGAGAAAAATCCACGTCTCATATCGCTATCGTCCACCACATCGTCATGCACAAGAGTTGCAGTATGAATCAATTCGATCAGTGCTGCAGCTCGATAACTTCTTTCTTGAAATTCACCAGTCAATTTAGCCGTTAGAAAAACAAACATAGGTCGCATTTGTTTTCCTTTGCGACGAACGATATAGTGAGTGATTCTGTCCAACAATGGAACTGAACTTTTCATAGATTCATAAAACTTTGTTTCAAAAAGTTTCATTTCCTCTGCAATTGGCGCTTTTATTTTTTCGGATATTTTCACTTGTTTATTGGGCTAATGAATGAATACATTGAATACTTTGTTCGACATGAAAATTTCTTTTTTTGAAGTTTTCGTTGCTGAAGCAAATGATGTTTGGATTTTCAGGTTTGATTGCAATTCCTTCGGTTTGACCAACTTGTGGAACAAAACCTAAAGGTAAACTGAATTTGTTCAAACGATCTAAAAATAATTTGTCTTCGTTTTTTTTATTGGGCAAAGAAAAACCAGAAATAAACGCAAATCCGTCCGGTGTATAACCGATAAAATAAAATCCATGAGTGTTTGAAATCGGATTGGCATCGACAGTTGCTCCAGTGACCATATAATTGGTTTTGAAAGTTTCTACTTTCACTGCACTTTGTTTGCCTGGTTTCACTTCCAATGTATAATGTGTGGTTTGTAAATTCGTCCATTCTTTGGTAAATAAATGCAATTTGCCATTGTAATAAAAAAAAGCTTCGCAATCAAAGTTTGTCTTTTTATTTCCTGGATTGAAATCCGTTTGCTCTTCATATTCAAATTCGATTTTCTCAGCTTCCACCGAAATTATTTTCTCGTTTGAATTTAATTCCTCAATCGGAAAATAATAAATTGTTAGATCTTTTCGATTCCCTAAATTATTGCCAAAATCGCCGATAAAAACATATTCGTCGCTAAAAGCGATTTCTTCCCAATCGACATTCATCGCATTGCTGATTTTCACAGTTTGAACAGTTTTACCAGATTTTGGGTCGATTTTATAAATTTCTGCTTTTCCACCACTGTCATTATTTCCCCAATAAAAATCTTGATAGAATTCTAAAGACGAGATTTCATCAAGATTTTCACTGATTTTTAAAGTGCGAATTTGATAGTTTTCTATGCTCAGAGTATCTATCTTCATTTGTGCCGAAAGATTCAGCATCATCAAACCAATAAAAGAAAACAATATTTTTTTTGTCATCTCGTGAGTTTCACTTTTAGAAGCCCAAATATACTACAATTGTAGTAAGTATGTAAAATAAACTATTTGGCTTATTTAGAAAAATTATAAGCTTATTTGATCGAAAGTTGTGGAAATCTTTGATGAATGAGCAAATGATTTCAATCGAATTGTTCTATTTTTTTACATTTTATGATTTTTTTTCCAACAATGCTTTGAGTGAAAATCAAACTTGAATTTTCACTTTCTTTGATGTTGAATTTTTTTCTGATATTTTCCACCGACAAAGGATGATTTTTTGAAATGATATGAAAAGCCGTGTTTTTTAAAGTTTTTTTCGGATTTTTAATTTCTTCTAAACATTCAAAAATTTTACCAGGAAAATCTTTAATGAGTTGATCTGAAGTGTATAGATGAGTGTTTTTTTCTAATTTATAAAGTTCGAATTTTTCTGCTATGAATTGAAAAGCTCCTGATTTCATAAGGGCTGAATTGGGTTCATAAATGTATTTTTTGAAATCTGAAAATTGAACTTTTGCTTGGGATTCATCGCTCAGTTTGAATGAAAATTTAGGATGATTGCTTTTTAAATTAACGGCATGAATTTGAGGGTTTTCTTGAATTTTATTTTGGCAAATCAACAGAAGTTCCTTCATTTCGTTTTTTACAGCGACCAAATGGATTTCCTGAATTTGAGGAATTTTTTGAATCGCCATTTTTAGATCAAATAAAGGTGATAATTTGATCATGACGGTTTTCGAACGTTGATTTAAATTTTCAATATGCTCTAAAATATTGGGTTCTAAATCTTCTAAAAGAAATTTTTTCTGAGCATTTTTCCTTCTTGCCGGATCTAAATAAATCACATCCCAATTTGCATTTGGATTTTCATTGAAAATTTTTTCAAAATCGGAATTGATGTATTTTAAATTGTTTTGTTGTAAAGTTTTGTAGTTGTGTTTTGAAATTTCAACCAAGTTTTCGTTTTTTTCTACAGCTGTTACCCAATTGAATTTTTTGCTAAAAGCATATGCATCGATTCCCATTCCTGCGGTTAGGTCAATTAGCGAATCACCTTGAACCAATGAAGCTTTGTATTCAGCAGTAGCAATGGATGAAGCTTGTTCTAAATTGATCTGAGGAGGAAAAATAATGTGGTCAGTTTCAAATAAAAAAGGAAATTTAGTTTTTGAAATTTGCAAACCTTTGATTTGTTGAGCCAACTCCAAGGAAGAAACTTTAGGGAAAGGAGATTTTTTAAGTGCGATTTTTCGATGATCAACAGTTAAATTATCTTTCAAAAACTTTTGAACTTCTGTTTTTAATAGGTTTGAATTCATGAGTGCAAAGTTAATTGATAAACCTAAATCTGATGATAATTTTGTAGATAAATGTACTAATCGAAAGTAATAAACGTTTTTATTGATCGAATGGATAAAATAAATTCTACTTAGAGTTTCTTTTCTAAAAATCTTTATCAACTTTGTATGTTGAAAATAAAAAAAGATAAAAATAGATGATTCAAATATTTAAAAAAGAATTAGCGAATTTTTTTACAGGCTATATGGCATATATAAGTGCGTCTGCGTTTGTAGTAATTTGCACATTGTTTTTATGGTTTTTCGAAAATGAATTTAATATTTTCAATATTGGAACTGCGACTTTGAGTAGTTTCTTTTTTATTTCTCCGTGGATTTTATTGTTTTTGATTCCAGCGCTTACGATGCGTACTTTGTCGGAAGAAGAAAGTTCGGGAACTTTGCAGTGGTTGTTTACTCAACCTTTGAAAATTAGTGGAATTGTTTGGGGAAAATATTGGGCAGTCATCGTTGTCTTATTGTTTTCAATCGTTCCAAGTTTGATTTTTATTTATACGTTGAATCATTTTATAGCAGAAGGTCAAAGTTTGGATTATGGCGTATTTAGCAGTGGATATTTAGGTTTATTTTTATTAGGAAGTTGTTTTGCTGCCATAGGGATTTTTACCTCATCGCTTACAAACAATCAAGTTGCAGCATATATCAGTGCGGTTTTATTATGTTTTGTTTTGTTTTATGCATTCGAAAGTTTAGCATCTTATAATTTGATGGGAACTGCTGATTATTATGTTCAGAAATTAGGAATGTATGTTCATTATCAACGTTTGCTCAAAGGGATAATCGATACAAGAGATGTGATATATTTTATAGTCATCATTGGTTTGTTCTTGACTTTGACTCAATATAATTTAGAAAAGAAAAAATAGTTAAATCGAAAGAGAATGAGAAGAGGTTTTAAAAGTTTCGCAATTTCATTGGCTATTTTATTGGGAATTGTTGTTTTGTCTGAGTTTATTTTCAAAAGATTTGATATGACTCAAGACAAGCGATATACTTTGAGTGATACGACTTACAATATTTTAGAGCAAATCGAAGATCCTTTGAAAATAAGTGTTTTATTGGGTGGAGAATTGTCAGGGGATTATCGAACTTTAAAGAATGAAATTTCATTTATTTTGGATGAATTTAGAAATATCAATCCAAAAATCACTTATGAATTCATAGATCCAACCAAGGAATTTACCAACGAAGATTTACAGACAATTGGTTTAGCGCCAGCTCCAGTTCGTACGGACAAAGGTGTTTTGAATGTTTATCCATATGCGAAAATGCTTTATCAAGGAGAAGAATATTGGATGGAAACTTTGGTAAATGATCCAACTTTACAATTTGAAGAATTGGCTTTGGCTTCGACCGAAAAGTTAGAATATCTTTTCATGGATAACATCAGAAGTGCGACTCAAATCGATAGAAAAAACATTGGATTTTTGGTGCATCACGACGAATTGCCAGAAATTTATATGGATGGATTTGGTCGTTCTTTGGCCGATAATTATAATGTCGATGTTTACATTCAGCCGATTCAAGATTCTACTTATACTTTGAAAGAATCTGATATAGAAATTTTGAAGCGTTTCGATGCTTTGGTGGTTGCTAAACCGACTTTACCATTTACAGAATCCGATAAAATAGTGATGGATCAATACATCATGAATGGAGGTCGAATGATGATTTTGGCTGAAATGGTAGATGCTGAAATGGATAGTATTTTCAGAAGTGGAAAAATCGTGGCTTTTCCAAGGGATTTAAAGATCAATGATTTTTTATTCAACTATGGTGTGCGCATCATTCCGACCATGGTCAAAGATTTAGAAGCAGCTAAAATCGTTTTGGCCGATGGAGAAACTTCTTCAGGAAATATAAGTTATAACACTTATACATGGCCGTATTTTGTGCGAGGATTTAAAGCTGATCCAAGTCCAATAACCGAAACTGTAAATTCAGTGAAATTTGAATTTGCAAATCCAATTGAAATTTTAGATAATCCCAATGTAGAACCAACGGTTTTATTGGCAAGTTCGCCTTATACGACTTTACAACAATCGATGAGTTTTGTTGAATTGACTGAAGTGGGCGAATTGTATCCGGAAGAATATGGAATGGGAAGAATTCCATTGGCGGTTTTATTGGAAGGAAATTTCAAGTCAATGTACGCTTCGAGATATGAAAGACAAGAGATTCCAAACTTTAAATCAGAAACTACAGACGGGAAAATCATAGTTGTAGGTGATGGAGATGTCGCTAAAAATCATGTTCTGATGGGGCGTCCTATGCGTTTAGGAGAAGATAAATATTCAATGCGTCCAGACAATCCAAAACAACGTCCAGTGACTTATGATAATCAAAATTTCTTATTGAATTCATTGGATTATCTTTTGGGTGAAACTGACTTTTTATATTTAAAAAATAGAAAGTTAGAAATTCCGAATTTAAATGAAACCAAAGTGAAATTAAATAAATCGGAATGGCAGCTCAAAAATTTATTGATACCTACTATTTCGATTTGGTTGATAGGAATTTCAATGATTTTATGGAGGAAAAAGAGGTTTGGAAAGTGAGATTATTGTTTTTTAAAAACTGTAAAAATCAATAAGCCTGAATTAAAACTTCAGATGGAATATTTAGTTTTTTATTCAATTTTCTAATCATTCCAAGAGATAGCTTTCTTTTTCGATTTAGAATTTCGCTTGCTCTACTTTTTTGTCCAATGATTTCTGCTAAATCATTTTGTGAATAATTAAGTTGCTCCATTCTAAATTTAATCGCTTCAATTGGATCTGGAAGTTCAATAGGGAAGAATTCATTTTCGTAATTATCAGTTAAAATACCTAAGATTTCTAATTCGTCACCTTTTTTTGTTCCAGGTTTTGAATCAAAGATTTGTTCAAGTCTTTCCAAGGCTTGATTATAATCTTGCTCTGTTTTAATCGGTTTTATTTTCATCTTTAAATATTGTTTGCATCAATTTTATCATATTCTGCATGCGTTCCAATGAACCGAATCCACATCATTTGATAATGATTTTTACTTTTTGATAATTTTAAATGTTTCGATAATACCATTAGTTAAGCGAACCCTTATTAAATAAGTTCCCGGACTTAATGCTTTAAGGCTAATTTGATTGTTTTGAACATTTATATGATCGAATACTTTTTGACCGTTTAAATTGAAAATATGAAGTTCTGTAACAGGACTAATAGATTCCATGAAGAGAATATCGTCCAGTGGGTTAGGATAATAATTGAAATCTAAAATTTTTGGATCTAAGGTGCCCAAACCGTCACCACATACGCCAGCTACGTAAAATGTCAAAGGACTATTATTTTGTGTATCTTCTATCCAATTGTCACCATTATCCAAACTATAATGGGTTCTATATCCTTCATTATCCAATACGGTTGGTACCCATAAAACTTGTTCGTCCTCAGTTGCTGAAACTGTATGTTCTAACCAATATTTCCCTTCTGTTAATTCGATTGAAGTTTCTAAATCAAATATTAATCTATAAACAGCAGTATTTTGAAAATCCCAATATAAAAGAGTTTCACTTGGTTGCATAGTGATGGATTTTATGATTTGACCAGGTTCACCATTATTATCTTCTCGGATGTTTAGTGTTGCATTTTCAGGTGTACCCTTTGATCTAACTTCAGTAATTATTTGTTGGATTTTAAATACATCATCGCTTGATTCAACTTCAAAGTCTTCAGCAGCTCTATAGGTTGAGTTCATAGTGATATCATATATGGTAGGTCTGATAAATTCTTTGTGAAAGCTTCGTTCACCTTTCACACAATTAAAATCAGGAGCGGTTAAATTAATTTTCTCACCACAACTAATAGAAATATATCTAGTTTCTACATTTGTGTGACATTGTGAGTTTTTACTAATGGAAATATTAACTTCTTTATCAGTATCAGGTGTAAATTTTACAGTTCCTATACCAGTAGCATACCATTCGGTAGCTGCATTATTTCCAATGGTAATAAAATCTGTAGCAATAGAACTCTTAAAGGTGTATTCGACACCAGCTGTTAGTGACGCTCCTTTAAATAAGCTTCCAGTGGAGTCAAGTGAACCTAAACTTTCATCCTCCCCATGACAATAGGGTGTGTAATAACTGTTTGTATAATTAGGATACATGCAACCACTTAATCCAATATCAATGATGTAATCTTCCGCTTGTCCATTAGTGAAACTTACACAAGGACTGTTAGGGAAGTCTGTATCAGATTTAACAACTCTCATTTTAGTGATGCCTTTTTCTGCTTCAATTGGTACATGAATTTGTGCAGTTGCTTTTTTGCCATCCGTACCCGTTGAATTATGGATGCTACCAATTTGATAAACTTCATTTGGGTTGTCCCATAAGCCATTTCTATCCCAGTCAATCCATACAGCGAAATAACTTGTTTTATTTCCATTTGTATTTCCTTCTACAGAAATGGTATAGGTTTCATTTGTATAAACATGTCCAGTAATAGAGGTGAAATCTTCTAAAGCCGAAGAACCATTTATTTCAGGATTTGAACTATTATTTATGTCAACAAAATCAACTTTTGTAATCGGTTCTACATTACCTAAAATTTCAAAATGGCAATCAAAAGGTGCGTTTATACAATCAGTTCCTAAACAATGTTTAGAGTCTATTGTATTTCGAATTAATGCAGCAGGTTGTGGACCAAATCCAAGGCTGAAATTAATTCCCGCATAAGTTAAATGACAATAACTCATGATTGTTCCTCCTTCTGTGGGAATTTCACCCATTTCGCAATTCATACCGTTACTGTAACAGCCATCAATTGGAGTATTGTCACCATTCCAAAAACATTCATGTGTGTGAGGTGAGCCTAATACATGGCCCATTTCATGAGCGATAACTTGAATTGTCCATGAATAAGTAGGAATTTCAGCATAAACCATATCTACACCTGAGTATGCATATCTATTATTGCTACAAAGTGTGTCTATACCAGCAGCCAAGCCTGACTCAATGGGATAATTAATTAAATGTGCTAAATCCCCATCAAAGTCAATAGTTGTTTCTTTAAATAAATTTAAATTATTTTCAAAACCTAAGTTATAAGGATCTTCTGTTGTCCATATTTTAATTGAATGAAGTTGAATTGAAATACCGTCATTGGCATAAAGAACATCTAAATTGTTTTGAATACCTGTTATCCAATCTAATGTTTCAGTGGTACTATTGCCATTATTAATATAAATTGAATTTGTTATTTCATAATACAATCGAACGCAGTTTTCAGTTTGCTCAGTAAAATGAGTGTTTAGATTGGCATTGATGTGATTAATCATTTGTTGATTGTCTTCTATTCCCTCAGTATGACATTCGAAAGAACTACTACCTAAAATATTTCTATCTGAATAAGAAATATAATCTTGTTTGTCAACGGATTTTCCAATTACAACATTACCGTATTGTAAATTCGAAATAATCCCAATCACATTATCATCAAAAAAACTAATTGCAACAAAGGAAAAAGGGTCATTTTCTAAAGTTCCCTTATAATATTTCCCTGGTGTATAATCAATTAAATTTCCTTCATGATCTGTGGCTTTAAAGTCTGGGCTTAGAACTTCACGTTTTTCAAGTTTTATGAATAAATCATTTTCTTGATAAGGAATACTTAACTTAATTGTTTCAAGTTCGTTTTGAACAATTTGGTTTAAGGCTTCAGTATTCAATTTTAAAATAGTAACATCATTTGCTGAAAGAGCATATTTTTCTGATTTTGTAACACTAATTTCTTTTGTGAATAAATCGATTAACTCATACTTGTCTGAGATTTGAGTTTGGTGTTTTATATTGTTTAAATCAAAATCATATAAAAATCCACCCGTAAAAACTTCAGATTTTAATGAGTGTTCATTATTGAAATTTATGATAGATTCTGTTTTCCAATTTCCTGCATTTAATAAGGAAGTACTCATTAAGAGAAGAATAAAAGCAGTAATTGTTTTGTGATAAAATAAATTGGTTTTCATAATAGCATTAATCTTGAATCAAACAAATATAATTAAAAAGTAAAAATCTTCACTATCAACTCATTCAGCAATTCACCATCAGTAACATTTCCACTCACACCTACGCCTTTGCTTTTGACATCGGTTTCTCTTAAAAGTGAGATGATTCGAGTGGCTTTTTTCAATGGGTAATTATGTGCAGCTGTGATGACATCTCCAACGAAAAAAGGATGAACACCCAATTCTTTAGAAACATTTGTTTGAGATTTGTCGGCCAAAGTATGGTAAGCAATAATTTGTGAAAAGGTAGAATATAAAATACTCAAAGTGACCACCAAAGGATTGTCTTTGGGATTTTCACTAAAATATTTCGAAATCTGAAATGCTTTGGCTGCATTTTTAGTCTCTATGGCTTTTCTCAATTCGAAATTATTGAAATCCTTACTGATACCTATGTTTTGTTCGATGATCTCAGGAGTGATTTCAGCGTTTTTGACAACTACTTTTAATTTCATTAATTCATTGTAAACTCTTCCTAAATCATTACCTAAAAACTCAGCCATCAAAAATTTCGATTTATTATCGATGTTCATGCCGAGTTCTTTGGCAGTGGTCTCAATCCATTGTGGAAGCTGATTGTCATAAATTTTAGCAGCATCTAAAAAAACCGAATTTTTCTTTATGACATTGAAAAACTTTGTTCTTTTATCGACTTTTTTGCCTTTGTAATTTATGACTAATACAGTAGATGGTTGAGGCTGTAAAAAATAGGGTTCAAATTGTTCGATTGTTCTTGATAGATGTTGTGCTTCTTTTACGATTACAACTTGCCTTTCTGCACCCATAGGGAATTGTTTAGCCATACTGATGATGGTCGAAACGTCAACATCATTGCCGTACAATATATTTTGATTGAATCCCTTTTCCTCTTCACTCAAAACTTCTTCTTCTATGGTTTTTGAAATTAAATCGATATAAAAAGTTTCTTCACCACTTAAAAAATAGATAGGAGCAATCTTATTGTTTTTAATATCTTTGATGATGTTATTAGCTTCTTTCATGAATTCTATAAAATTAACAGCTTTAAATTTTCCCGAAAATTACCAATTTCGTTTGAAACAAAGCGAGGGTATCAACTATATCTTTTGTATCATAAGAAAAAAATGGTTGATACTTACGCCCGAAGAGTGGGTCAGACAACATATCGTACATTATTTAATCCATGAAAAAAAATATACCAAAACATCAATCAATACCGAAGTTGTTGTGGAAATTGTAGGTATGAAAAAGCGTGCCGATATAATAGTTTATAGAAAAGACAAACCATTGATCATTGTAGAATGCAAAGCGCCATCGATAAAAATTAACCAAGAAACCTTTGACCAAATCGCTCGTTACAATATGAAGTTAGATGCTGATTATTTGATGGTGAGCAATGGTTTGGAACATTATTATTGTCAAATGGATTTCGAGAATTCTTCCTATATGTTTCTCCCTGAATTACCTACAAATCCTAATCTTTCAAATTCTAATTAATTCTTTTCATCATTAATTTTAAAAAAAAAATCTCAAAATACTATGCTTGCATAATAAATTTAATTATATTTGTAGGTAAGTGAGTATTAATAAGAAGAGATTGAAGAGTTATAATCATTTAACGATAGATCAATATTTACGTTCTACTTGGTTGGCGATTCAGAAAATGTACAACGAAGAAGCGTCCAAGTTCAATTCGACTATGGTAATGGGTTTTACATTGTTATCCATAGATCCAAAGGGTGGAACACCGAGTACATCTTTGGGTCCAAAAATGGGAGTAGAGCCAACGAGCTTGTCGAGGACTTTAAAAAAGTTAGAAGAAAGAGGTCTAATTGTAAGAAAGCCAAATCCAGAGGATGGTCGAAGTGTTTTGATCGTTTTGACCAAGGAGGGTTTGGAGATGAGGGATGTATCCAAAGAAGTCGTATTGAAATTTTACGATGCATTGGATGAGAGGATTAGTCGAAGTGATTTGAAAGTATTTTATCAAGTTTTAGACACGATTAATTCAATTGCTACTGATAAAGAGATATTTATAAACAATAAAGAAATAGTAAAATAAATACAATATAAAATGAATAGGCACATAAGACAAGTAACAGTATTAGGTTCCGGAGTAATGGGTTCTGGAATTGCCTGTCATTTAGCTGGAATTGGTGTAGAGGTTTTATTGCTCGATATGCCAACCGAAGGTTCAGACAGAAATAAGATTGCGAGAGATCATTTGAATCAAGCAATCAAATCAAATCCATCACCCATTTATGATAAATCATTTGCTTCGAGAATTACCGTTGGAAATTTTGATGACGATTTAGAGAAAATCAAAAATTCCGATTGGGTAATCGAAGTGATTATAGAGCGATTGGACATTAAAAAATCCATGTTTGAAAAAGTGGATCAATTCCGAAAAGAAGGAACTTTAATTACTTCCAATACTTCAGGAATTCCAATTCATTTGATGTCAGAAGGTCGTTCAGATGATTTTCAAAAACACTTTTGTGGAACTCACTTCTTTAACCCACCGCGTTATTTGAAGTTGTTTGAAATCATTCCTGGTCCAAAAACAGATCCATCGGTGATAGACTTCTTTACAACTTATGCGGAGAAGTTCTTAGGAAAAACACCGGTTTTGTGTAAAGATACTCCAGGATTTATAGGCAATAGAGTAGGTGTTTATTCTATGGCAAAAGTAATGGAGTTGGCACAAGAAATTGGTTTGACCATAGAAGAAGCCGATACGTTGACAGGTTCAATTTTAAATCGTCCAAAAACAGGAACCTTCAAATTGGCTGATTTGGTCGGATTAGATACAGCAGCCAATGTGACCAAAGGTTTACAAGAAAATTGTCCTAATGATCAATTCATCCAAGATTTGAAAGAATCGAAAGTGATGAATTTTTTGTTGGAAAATAAATTTTTTGGCGATAAATCACAGAAAGGATTTTATTATAAAGAATTCGATAAATCGACCAAAGAAACTAAGCGATATGCATTGGATTTAGAGAAATTAGAATATCGACCACTCAATCGCCAAAAGCTGCCAGTAATTGAATTGGCAAAACAAGCCGGTGGAACGAGAAATAAATTAGGTGTTTTATTGAACGATAAAACAAAGCATGGAGAATTGATTCGTAAGCATTTTGCTTCTTTGTTTGCCTATGTTGCTGATAAGGTTCCAGAGATTTCCGATACTTTGTACAGCATAGATGATGCTATGAAAACAGGCTATGCTTGGAAATATGGTCCATTTGAAACTTGGGATTTAATCGGTTTGCAAAAAGGAATCGACTTGATTGCATCCGAAGGATATGATTTGCCCAATTGGATCAAAGAAATGTCAGATGCAGGAAAAGAAAGTTTTTATCAAGTTAGAGAAGGGAAAAAATATTTCTACGACCTTGAGTCCAAAGATTATCAACTCATTCCTGGACAAGATGCATTCATCATTTTGGATAATATTCGAAAAACTCAAGAAGTTTGGTCCAATGCCGAGGCGAGTATTCAGGATTTAGGAGATGGGATTTTGAATTTAGAATTCCGTTCAAAAATGAATTCAATCGGTGGAGGAGTCATTACGGGTATCAATAAAGCCATTGATTTAGCTGAAAAAGAATACAGAGGATTGGTGATTGGAAATCAAGCCGACAATTTCTCTGTGGGAGCCAACCTTGCTATGATTATGATGATGGCAGTCGAGCAAGATTGGTGGGAATTGAATATGGCGATTAAAACCTTTCAAGACACCATGATGCGAGTTCGTTACAGCGCAATTCCTGTAGTAGTTGCACCACATGGTATGGCATTGGGTGGAGGTTGTGAAATCTCATTGCATGCCGATAAGATAGTTGCTGCAGCTGAAACTTATATGGGATTGGTTGAATTTGGAGTTGGAGTTATTCCTGGTGGAGGAGGATCAAAGGAAATGACGAGAAGAGCTTGTCAGCATTTAATTCCTGATGATGTTAAAGTGAATCATTTAAGAGAAGCTTATATGACAATCGCTATGGCTAAAGTTGCAACTTCAGCTCACGAAGCCAAGAATTTAGGATTTTTGAGAGATGAAGATGTAATTGTTGTGAATAAGGACAGACAAATTGCAGAAGCTAAAAAACATGCGATTTTGATGGCCGAAGCAGGTTATACTCAGCCTATTAAAGAAAAAGTCAAAGTTTTAGGAAAGAACGCCATGGGTATGTTCTATGTCGGTTCAGATCAAATGGTTGCAGGTCAATATATATCAGAGCACGATAGGTTGATTGCAAATAAATTAGGTTATGTAATGACCGGAGGAAATTTATCAGAACCTACAGAAGTTTCTCAACAATATTTATTGGATTTAGAAAGAGAAGCTTTCTTATCGCTTTGTGGCGAACGCAAGACTTTGGAACGCATTCAACATATGTTGAAAACGGGGAAACCACTTCGTAATTAAGTGTAAAAATGTACAAAGTAGAAAGTACAGCGTACAAAGTATTGTTTTAAATAAATTAGTCGAAGAAAAGTGCATCAGTTTAAAGAATTAAAAGTTTGGCAGAAATCAATGGATCTAGTTGTAGATATTTATACTATCACGACAAATTTCCCTACTGATGAAAAGTTTGGATTGATTTCTCAACTTAGAAGGTGTGCCGTATCTATACCGTCTAATATAGCAGAAGGCGCTGGAAGGGATAGCGACAAAGAATTTTTATATTTTTTATCAATAGCTTTAGGCTCTTCTTTCGAGTTAGAAACTCAATTGATTCTTTCACAGCGATTGAATTTATTAACAAAACAAAATTTAGAGAACTTGCTTTCTTTGAATAATTATGTTCAAAATATGATTGTTAAACTAAGATTATCATTAAAATAAATACACTGTACTTGATACTTTGTACTTAATACTAAAAAAAACAAAAAAATGAAAGACGCATATATAGTAACAGGATATAGAACAGCAGTAGGAAAAGCACC